>JAKSBI010000602.1 GCA_022361215.1 Hyphomicrobiales bacterium
ACGCAAAGGCCGAGACAGTGAAGACCGAGGTGGCCCAGCAGTCCGACGACGCCGGCAAGCCCGTCCCCGAGGTCGAGGCCGAGGTGGACGAGAAGACCGACGAGAAGGTCGTGGTGGAAGAGACGCCAGAGATCGAAGAGAAGGTCGTCGTCAAGCCGAAGGTGAAGCTCAAGAAGCACAAGCTCGTGAAGAAGCACAAGAAATTCCACAAGAAGTATTACAAGCGCGGCTACGGCTATCGCGGCTACCACAAGGGCTACGATTACGGCCACGGCGGCTACGGCTATCATCGCAGCCCGTCCTACGGCCATTACGGCAACTACGGCGGCTATGGCTCCGGCGGCTTCTCCAAGTGCGACTGAGCCGGACTCCATAACGCTTTCATCACAGCCCGGGCCTCGCCAGAGGTCCGGGCTGTGGCATTTGAGACACAGGTGTGGGGAAAATGACGCGCTCCAGAGCGGTTTTTGCTGAACCGCGATCCGGGGCCGTGTTACAGGAAATTCCAGGCGCGGTGCTTGGACATTGGCACCGATTTCCTCCCTAATACTACGACGTCCTACACCCCGGCTCCACCGCCGGGGTTTTCTTTTGCGCGGAGGTCACCAGCCCCGCGGTCGGGATCGCCCATAGCAAAGGGCGGCCCGGAAACCGAGCCGCCCCGAGCAACCGAGCGTCGCTGAAATCAGTAGCAGTTGCGCCAATAGTTGCGCCAGCAATTGCGCCAGTAATAGCGGCGCCTGCGGTGCCAGCCCCAGCCATAGGGCTCGACGTCGCCCCCGCCGCCGCCGGCTGGGCCTTCGCCCATCTCGGCCATCAGCTCGTTGACCTTCTCGGCTGGGACCTCATAGTCGCTCAGCTGGTCGTCCGGAACGTCGTACAACCGGCCGTCTACGCTTCTCAGGATTGCCACTCTCTCCTCCTTCTCTCACCTACTCAACGAAAGACGCCCCCGGTGATTCCGTTGCCAGCCTGAACGGCTGCATGAAGAGTGGTCTGTCTCGAATGTAGTGTACGGGGCTGGATTTCGCTAGAGCATGTCTCCCGAAAGTGGATACCGGTTTCGGGACAAAAGACATGCTCTAGGGCCTGTTGAGATTCACGGTGCAGACCCGAGAGATCGGCGCCATCGCGGCCCACCCTCCTCCGTCATTCCCGCGAAAGCCCAGCGGTGTCCGGTTGTATCGGCGGGACCGGTCGCGCTGCGTTCTCCGACAGGCCCTTCGCGGCCGGCGCCGGTGATAACGCCGAAGGGGGTGGTTAGCGCCCGAGCTTCCGCAGGCTGACGCCCATCAGCCGGGCGTCGTCCTCGATGTGGTATTTGACGTCGATCTTGGCGCAGCCCTTGTCCGCGAGCGCCTGGTTCATGGCCAGGACGATGGCCAGGTCCCGCTTGTAGCGCTGCATGTTCTCGGTCTCGCGCCGCTCGATGACCGGCGCGGCGCGCCGGAGGAGCGAGACGACGGTGCGCGGCAGGCTCTTGCTGGCTGTCCGTTCCGCCTTCGCATGGGCTTTCATGTCGTTGAGGTGCAGCGTCACGGTCCCCGCCAGCCGGGCGCAGTTCAGCGCCCTCTCCCTCTCGGTCAGGACATAGCTGCCGTCCGGCTGGAACCCGGTCACCCGGGCTTTGGGCGCATGCTCCTGCCGGCTGCAACCGGCAACGACCAGGCCGGCAACGGCCACCGCGACAACCAAACCCGCTCGGATCATCCCAACCCTACCAGACTACGCCTACTCGATCAGCCGCCTTCATGGGGCCAGTGTGCGGCGGGAAGCCGCTCGGCCCAAGCCCGCCAATGGGAGAATGATGCCGGGCCGGGATAAAGCAGTCGTGAACGCGGGGACGCCGAAACGGCCGACGCGGACCGACGCTTCATCTCTGCCGCGCCAACGCTATGATACGGTCCTGGCGCATCTGAGCCGTCGCAAGCATTTCGTCGGCCGGATGCGGTCGGCGCGTTTCGCAGGGCAGCATCCGATGGATCTGACCGAGCGGCGATTGACGGACTTTCAGCGGGTCCGCCGCCTGCGCCAAGGCCGGCAACGCCATCCCGGCCTTGGCGCAGGCGGCGGAGCGAGGCGGGGCCGATGGCCCGGACCGCCCTTCGACGCCTCGTCGCCTTGACGGTTCTGCCGGTCGCCCTGGCCTACGCTCATGCTGCCGGCGCAGCCATCATCTTTCCCGGTGCCAAGCCGCCGGCGACCGAAGAGCGTAAAACGATCCCAACCGCCTATGTGGTGCAAGTCGCCGCCCGTAAGAGCCGGGCGGACGCCCTGCAGGCCTTCACCGATCTTCAGCAGCGCTATCCGGACATCCTCAGCGGCCACCGGCCGCTCGTCCAGCCTGCGGACCTTGGCGACAAGGGAATCTGGCATCGGCTGCAGATCGGGCCTTTCCAGGCGAAGGCGGCCGCATTCGAACTCTGTCAGCGGCTGAAGGCGGCCGGCCTGCGGGGCTGTTGGGTCCGGACACGCTAGGTCCTGTCCTGTTTTAGTGGGGCTGATCTGCCTCTCTCCCGTCATTCCCGCGAAAGCGGGAATCCATTGGCGGCAACAGCAGAGCGAAGGCCTCGGACGGTGTTGCGCGAGAGGTTCGAGCGTGAACCGATGGTCCCTGCCACATGGAGATGTGGAATGGATTCCCGCTTTCGCGGGAATGACGGAGAAGGATGGGCCGCGATGTCGCCGGTCTTTCGGGTCCGCCAACGTGATGCTCAACAGGCTCTAGAGCCGCGCGCTTCCGCGGCCGGCACTCAGCCCTGCTCCGCCGCGCGCGCCATATCGATCTCGCGACTCCGGTCATGCTGGTGCATGAACCGCTCGATCGCCGGCCGCTTGCCGAGCTGCACGGCATAGAGCCTGGCCAGCGCCGCGGTGAGCCGGCCGTCGCGGCCCAGCAGCTCGTCGGCGAAGGCGATCATCAGGGAGTTGGGCCAGGCCTGCGCCCGCACCTCCAGGACGCGGGCGAAGATGCCGTCCTCGTCTTCGTCCGCATGGGCCTGCGCCAACAGCATGGCCACCGCGGCGGACGAGCGCGACACGCCCATATGGCAGTGCACCAACAGGTGCGCGTCGTCCTGCGCCGAGGTGTCGGCGGCCAGCGCGCGGCCGAAATCCAGGATCGCCGCCACATGCTCGCGCCGCGGCAGCACCAGGCTCGGCCCCGGCCCGATCACGTCGTGGAAATGCAGCGTGGTCCGGTGATGCGGGTCGTAGGACCAGAAGTCCTCGGGCTCCGGCCAGTCCGGGTCCAGGATCGACAGGACGTGCGTCACGCCGCGGGCGCTGTGGTCGGCCAGCTCTTCGAGGCCGCAGATGGTGACGAGGGAGAGCGGCGCGGGTCTCATGGGTTTCTCACCTGACGTCGGGCCTGTGGATGGTCACGTGGCGGTACCGACGGCTCCGGTCCACCGAGACGACAGGGCGATGATACCACCGCCCGGCCGGGCCGATGCTATAGTGCCGGCGGGCCGGCATTGCGGCGGAGCGAAAGTCATGCGTAGCGACTGGGCCTTCAGGATCCTGCTGATCGCGGGGCTGCCGCTGTTCGTGCTGCTGCTCCCGGTGCTGCTGCCGATCGCGCTCGCCGGCGACGCGGTGTCGGAGCGCCGGCTGGCGCGCACGCGATGCGGCGCCTGCGGGCGGGAGATCGGCCTGGCCGAGATCCGGCGCGCGAAACGCGAGGCGGCCGCCCAGTCGCGCCGCACGGTCCAAGGCATGATCCCCCGCGGCCTCAGGCCCCGGATGGTCGCGATCTGGCGTATCCGGTGTCCGGGCTGCGGCGCGGCCTACCGGTACCGAAGCGATTCGGCCGGCGGGCTCGAGGCAGTGGAGGCGACGTAACGGCGGAAGGGTGGTGCCGCTGGGGTGACTCGAACACCCGACCCACGCATTACGAATGCGACAATCTATTCCCGAGTTCCACACCGCACAGACATCTGGTCGTTGTGATCACATCGCTGTCCTTCGAAATGTGGACTGTTTTCATCAAACCGGTTAGTCAAGCCTTCTCGCACAGTTGCAGTGACCCTAGAGATCACTACCGGAACGCATTAACGTTCATGATCTAAAGCGGCAATTCTGATTAGTGAAATTAAGCGATGAATAAAGGTACATCGGAAGATCAGAAGGCATCCACTCACAAACGATTGGCGGATCTTGTCGATTACGTTGAACACATGGCGAAGCTTGGCGAGAGGGCGGCCTTTGCGCTGAGCGAGTATCACCAACTCACCTATCACGAGACGGAATTGAAGGACCGCGTCGGGATCAGCCATGATCAGTCCGACGAAGACGGCCCTATTTGGTTGAGCATTGATCGCCTTAAACGCATCGCTCCGCCGCAAGTTCCCGAGGAAATCAGTTCATGGATAACTGTGGCAGCCGATCCTTTCTCGGAGCCAGTTGTCGAGAAAGTGCGCACTGAGACGATGTCGAGGGCGCGTGCAAATGAACTGGTCGAACAAGGGGTACTAGAGGCGGACGACGTCCAGCCGGCGTTGCAGACAGGGGGCGATGAAGTCGGCGAGGTGAATGAGGGCCCGTGTGACGTCATAGTCCGACTCACAAACCTTCCTGACATAGAAGCTTCGATACAAGCATATGTCGGCCGCACATGGCGGGAATGGGCTGAGACAGAGCGGCCTCGGCGCGAGACAATCAAGATCTACGATGATTTCTTCAGTCTTCAACAGACCCTGCAATCGATGGACGGAGAGCGCGGGTTAGAAGTGGTCTGGGGAATGGGAATGGCACGTTGGGGCTTGGAAGACGGCCGTAGGATCGATCACCCCATTGTAGAACAGCTTGTCGAGATCGAAGTGGACACGGTCTCGGGGCGCCTGGCCATTCGGCCTCGCTCAGCAGAGCCGGCCGCACCGCTTAAGCCGTTCTTCGAAATCGAGTGCCCCAGTGTGGACCAGGTGCACACCTTTGCCAAGGCGTTCCTCAACGGCCTACCAGAAGAGCAAGACCTCTCCCCTTTCGTCGGGGAGACCTTCGAGCCGGTCCTGAGGCAGGCTTCCTCCCACCTGCATGGTGAAGCCAGATATCATCCCGACGATCTCGACGACATTACCGACCGTTCCCTGCCGCCGGTCGACGGGACGCTACGAGTGACCAACACTTGGGCTGTTTTCGCACGCCAGAGGTCTGACAATTTTTTCATCAACGATCTGGAGCGACTAAAGAACTCCGTAGAAGAAAGCGAGGAGTTGCCAGGCCCGGCGCGACGCCTTGTGACAGAGCCGAGTGACACCCCAACACGCCCGGGAACGTTCATTGACATTGGGTCAGGCAGTGCAAACGGTGGAGGTGCGACGCCGCCCCTGCCCGACCAAGACGACATCGAGGCGTCCCGCCCCGAGGAGTTCTTCTTCCCAAAGCCGTTCAACGACGACCAGATCTCTATCATCCGCCGACTTAAAGAAGCGGACGGAGTCGTAGTGCAGGGTCCGCCGGGTACCGGCAAGACCCATACAATTGCAAACATTATCTGCCACTATCTCGCCACCGGCCAACGCGTCCTGGTCACGTCCAAGGGCGAGGCAGCGCTGACAGTTCTCCGAGATCATATTCCTGAGAGCATTCGAGACCTCACCATCAGCCTCCTGACCAACGAACGCGAGGGCCTCAAACAACTTGAACAGGCGGTTGGCGTTCTCGCCAACACGGCGAGCCAGATGCAGCCGCGCCGATTGAAGCAGAGCATCGAGTCTGGCCAGCAGCGTGTCGCAACGCTGAGGGCGAACGTGGACAAGATCGAGCACGAACTCGGACAGTGGGCCCAATTGCACCATAAGGAGATCGGAGCGGGCACCGGCATCCTACCCATGGATCTAGCAAGGCGCCTCGTTGCCGACGGTGCCAACCATATCTGGTTCACTGACCGGCCCGGCCCACAGAAGGAATACGCTCCCCAATTCAATGACCAAGACATTGCCCGCCTCCGGGAAGCCCGCCAAGTCCTTGGAGCAAACCTCCAATACCTCGGCAAGGCGCTACCAAGCCTCTCCGATTTACCCGACGGAGCGACCGTCGCGGCTATCCATGAGGATCTAGTCAACGCCGGGCGGCTGGAAGCAGAGGCCGCTGAGCATGGCATTCCCGCCCTCTCACTATCAGCGCCGGACGCTGTTCTACGGGCCAACAAACTCGACAAAGCCATCCAGCGCGTCGTGCGCATGTTCGTAGATTTCGACACGGAGCCCTGGCTCGCCCGCATCTTCGAGATCTGGCGCGACCAGGGCCTGTCGGCCGAGGAGGTTGGCCTGTTCAGCCGGCTCCTGCCAGACATCACTGACACGGCTAGGCGCCGGCAGGACGTGCTTGGCTACGCCGTTACATTGCCAGAGGGCGCCGAAAGGAGCGACGACCTACTCGAAGCGGCGCAACGTGCTGCGAGCGGCGACCGTCCATTCGGTTGGATGGCCATGGGCAAGTCGGAAGCACGTGCGCTGTACGCTGAGATTCGTATCGAGAGTCGCGAACCCAGCAGACCGGATGACTGGACCAAGATCGCCGAGGCACTGACATGGCGGCGCAACGTCATGGCCCTCGCCAGCCGCTGGGTGGCGATCGCTGACGAATACGCCCTGCCTCCGCTGGACCAGAATCTCGACAGGCTCGGACGCCGGCTGTCTGCGATCATCGCCATGGTCGACCGCATTTCTGGCGTTCTGCAAAATGACCGGAGGCTCATCGAGGCAGATTTGCCTGAGCTGTTCCCGTCGGGATTGTCTGCGTCTCAGATCCTGGCCTCGAAAAACAGTGCGGAGAAGGCGGCGGCTATTATCCAGATCAATCTGTCTAAGTCCCGTCTGAGAGGCAGTCGCGACAGAATCAGCAGTTGGTTGGAGGTGCTCGCCGGTTGCTCCGGGCCAATCATCGACGAGATCACAGGTTTTCTATCCGCGTCCATCGGCAACACTGACTTGACGCAGGCGCAGGTCACGGACGCTTGGCAAGGCTTGTGCGGTCGACTGACCGGTCTCCATGAACTGCGGCCACACTTGCAGGCGGTCGAGCGCATAGCGCAAGCGGTTGCCGACTCCGGCGCGCCGAATTGGGCAAACGCTCTCAGGACCGAGCCCGTGAGCGAGGCGCAAGACATCTGGACGCCTGCGACCTGGAATGACAGCTGGACTTGGGCGCGCCAGGAGGCCTATCTCGACCGAATCGACGGGCGAGACCGGATTCGCACGCTCGCCAATGATCTACTTCAGCACGAAGACGATCTGCGCAAGACCTTCC
>JAKSBI010000548.1 GCA_022361215.1 Hyphomicrobiales bacterium
CATGATCGTCGACGACATCCGCCGGGCCGTGGAGCGGGGCGACACGGCCCATGCGCGCGATCTCTACCAGGTGCTCCGGCATTTCGTCGAAACCCACCCCGAGGCGGAGGAGCCGGTCGAGGCGCGCTCGGTCTGAGCCCGTTCGGCGGGCTAGAGCCTGTCTCCCGAAACCGGTATCCACTTTCGGGAGACATGCTCTAGGGGTCCACCCGTCGGTGCAGGCAGGGTGCGCCCGTCACCGGCGCGAAGCCATGGGCGTGCGGCAGGCGCTCATGGTTGCCGATCGCGAGATACCCGCCCGCCGCCATGGCGCCCGCGATGCGAGCCAGCACGGCAGTCTGCAACTCCGGCTCGAAATAGGTGAAGGCGAGGTTGCGGCAGAGCACCAGGTCGAACGGCCCCTCGGGCGCCCGGTGGCGCAGGTCCTGGCGCACGAACCGCACGCCGGCGCGGTGGCGGGCCCGCACGCAGAAGAGCCCGTCCCGTGCCTCGAAGGCCTGGGCGCGCCGGTGCGCCGGCACGTCCTTGAGGCTGCCCGGCGCGTAGCAGCCGCGGCGGGCGCGCGCCAGCAGGTCGTCGCCGGCGTCGGTGCCGGTCACCTCCAGGCCCGGCGCCCGCTCGGCCTCGCCGAGGTCCAGGTCCCAGAGCATCTTCAGGCTATAGGCCTCCTCGCCCGAGGCGCAGCCGGCGCTCCAGCATCGCACCGGGCGGCCGTCGCCTGCGGCCCGCACCGCCAGGGCCGGCAGCACCTGCCGGGCGAGGGCGTCGAACACGGCGCGGTCGCGGTAGAAGCGGGAGATGGTGATGCGGCAGAGGCCGTCGAGCACTTGCCACTCGGCCGGGTCGTCCGCGAGCCGCGCGCGGTAGGCGGCCAGCGTCGGCAGGCCGAGCGTGCCGAGCCGCCGCGCGAGCCGCTTGCGCACCTGCCGGCGCACCTTGCGGAACCCGGGCCAGCGCAGCCCGAGCCGGGGCAGGGCCCATTGCAGGAATGCGACGCATTCGGCGTCCGTCATCGCCGGTCCGCTCTCCCGGTCGTGATGCTGCATCTCGGGTCCGCCGGTCGGAGACAGGCCGCAACCGTCGCAAGGGTAGCCTGAATGCGCGGTGTGTTAAGCGACGGAGGCCGCTTCGCCCGAGCCGTTCGGCAGCCAGCGCTCCAGCATGCCGTTGAGCCCGCTCATGGAGATCGGCTTGGGCAGGTGGTCGTCCATGCCGCTGTCCAGGCAGCGCCGGCGGTCCTCCTCGAAGGCATGGGCGGTGACGCCGACGATGGGCACGCGGCGCCCGTCCTCTTCCTGGATGCCCCGGATCAGGCGGGTGGCCTGGTAGCCGTCCATCTTGGGCATGGAGATGTCCATGAACACGAGGTCCGGCTTGATCGTCTTGTAGGCTTCGATGGCCAGCGCGCCGTCCTCGGCGAAGACCGGGCGGTACTCGGTGCCGTGCAGCATGTGCTCGATCAGCGTCCGGTTCATCTCGTGGTCCTCGGCGACCAGGACGGTGAAGCGCCCCCCGGACGGGTCCGGCGCCGGCAAGGCCGCGTCGCCCGACGCCGCGATGGCCTCGGCGACGGTCTCCAGGATCGTCTCCAGCAGCAGCGACGACCTGGCCGGCTTCTCCAGCAGGCCGGAGACGCCGAGCTCCCGGAACCGCGCCCAGGCGTCGCCCTTGCCGACCGAGGTCAGCACGATCAGCGGCATGTCGCAGAACCGGGCCGAGGCCTTGATGTGCTGCAGCAGCTCCGCGCCGTCCATCTCCGGCATCTGGTGATCGAGGATGGCCAGCTTGAACGGATCGCCGTCCGTGAACGCGCTTTCGAGCGCGGTCAGGGCCTCGGCCCCGGAGCCGACGGCCGTCGGCCGCAGGTGCCATCCGGTGAGCTGCTCCTCCAGGATGCGCCGGTTGACCGCGTTGTCGTCGACCACCAGGACGCGCAGCCCTTCGAGGTTGGCGAAGGTTTCCGGTGTCGTCCGCTTCGGCGTCGGCGCCAGCGGCAGGGAGAGCTTCACCCAGAAGCGCGAGCCCCGCCCGATCTCGCTCTCGACGCCGATCTCGCCGCCGAGCGCCTTGACGATGCGCTTGGAGATGGCGAGGCCGAGGCCGGTGCCGCCATATTGGCGCGTCGAGGAGCTGTCGACCTGCTGGAAGGTCTCGAAGACCGAGTCGATCTGCTCCTCGGGAATGCCGATGCCGGTGTCGACGACCGACAGCGTGAGCGTGGCCGTCTTGCCCTCCCGGCGGCCGTCGACCTCGACCAGCACATGGCCCCGATCGGTGAACTTGACCGCGTTGCCCAGCAGGTTGGTGACGATCTGGCGGATGCGGCCGGCGTCGGTGCAGACGTTCTCCGGGGTGTCGGGCGTAAAGCGCACCAGCACCTCCACGCCCTTCTCGGCGGCCTGCGAGGAGACCATGGTGGCGACGTCCTCGATGGCCGCGCGCAGGTTGAACGGCTTCGGCTCCAGCTGGATCTTGCCCGCCTCGATGCGCGAGAAGTCGAGAATGTCGTTGATGATCGTCAGCAGGCTCATGCTCGACGTCAGGATGGTGTCGGCGAAGTTGTGCTGCCGGGCGTCGAGCTTGGTGGTCAGCAGCAGCTCGGACATGCCGAGAATGCCGTTGAGCGGCGTGCGGATCTCGTGGCTCATATTGGCCAGGAACTCCGACTTGGCCCGGCTCGCCGCCTTGGCGCGCTCCTTCCCCTCCTTCAGCGCCTGTTGCTGCGCCAGCTCTTCCGTCACGTCGGTGTAGACGGTCACCCAGCCGCCTTCGGGCACCGGATAGCCCTCGATGCGCAGCATGGTGCCGTCGCCCCGGTCGCGCTCGAAGTCGTGGGGCTCGAACTTCTTGGCGATCTCGATCCGCTCGGCCACCAGCTCGCGCACGTCGCCGGGGCCGTACTCGCCGCGCTCGGCGTTGAAGCGGATGAACTTCTCGAACGGGTCGCCCAGCTCGAACTCGTCCTCCGGGAACATCAGGAGCTCGCGGAACTTCCGGTTCCAGGCGCGCAGCGTCAGCTCGGAGTCGAACCAGGTCAGCCCATGCCGCGTGTTGTTCAGGACCACCTCCAGCGCTTCGGTGTTGCGCCGGGTCTCGATCTCCTTGTCGTTGAGCTCCGTGAGGTCGAAATAGGTCAGCATGCGGCGCCCGTCCGGCAGGGCGACGGCCTGGTAGGAGAGGATCCTGCCGTCCTTCCGGCGCATCACCGTCGACGGCACCGGGCCCTTGCGCACGGCCTCCACGCGCTGCTCGATCCAGTCCTCCCATGCGATGTCCTCGACGTCGTAGACGTCGTTGTGGCGGTTGTACTCGATCAGCTCGCGCATCGAGGGCCGCTTGTCGGTGAACGCCTCGTCGATGCCCCACATCTCCCGGAAGGCGCGGTTGACCACGTCGGCGCGCAGCTCCTCGTCCATGAAGACGACGCCGTAGTCGATGTGCTCGATGATCGCCTCGAAGTTCGAGAGCAGCGCCTGGATCTGGCGATAGGCGTCGTCGAGCTGATCGGTGACGCGGATCAGCTCGGCTTCGCGCTTTTCCAGATTGCTCTTGTTCCGCTCGATCTCGTCGACCTGCCGGCGCAGCTCGGTGATGTCGGTGAGCGTGAAGACGGAGCCGCCGTCGGGCAGGGGATTGCTGTCGGTCCGGACGATGCGGCCGGAGGGCGTGGCGACCTCCATCGTGGCCTTGCGGCCGGGGGCGAACCGCTCCATGACCTCGTCGGCGCAGACGTCGCCGGGCTCGCCGAAGTCGCCCCGCGCGGCGCGGAACTCGACCATGGTCCGGCGCGCAATGCCGGGCTTGATCAGCTCGGGCGGCAGCTCCAGCAGCTCTGCGGCGCGCGGGCTGACGGTCTGGAAGGTGTCGTCCGGTGCGATCGAGAGCACGCCCTGGTCCATGTAGGAGACCAGGTCGCTCATGGAGGTGGCGGAGGAGCCCGTGTCCGGCGCGCCGCTCGGCGCGGGCGCGGCGGCTGCCGGCGCGTGGTAGATGGCGAGGGCGTTGCCGTGGATCGTGACGCCGCGCGTCCGCATGGGCCGGCCGCCGGCATCCAGGAGCTTGGCGTCGAGCCGGCCGTCGCAAAGGTCCGCGAGCCAGGGCTCGATCCAGTCGATGCCCGCCTCGTCCGGCGTGCGCCAGAGCTGCCGCTCGGCGGCCTGGTGCAGGATCTCCCGGTACGATTTGCCGGGCGTCAGCAGCGCCTGCAGGTCCGGGCAGAGGCGGCGCATGGTGGCGTTGGCGAAGACGAAGCGCATCTGCGCGTCGAGGATGACCACGCCCTCGGACGACCCGTCCAGGGTCGAGAGCAGGAACTTGGCGACCGGATCGTCCCAGGCCGACGGCTGCGCTGTCGCGGCATCGGGGCGCGCGGGATGCGCGCCATCGGGTCCCTGGTCGTCCATGTTCCGTATACAGCCTTCTCGCGCAGACGTCGCGATGACATCTGGCGGAAATCTAAGCAGAACATGGTTAACGAACTCTAATCGCCGGGTATCCGCCGGTCGTCGCCGACAACAGCGCCAGAGCCGGCGCCAGCAAGCTGTTCTCCCGCGAGAGGCGAAGACTTGAGCGGTTGAATTCGAACAGTCTCAGGGCGTGGCGGCGATGCAACGGATGACTCCCCGGGTCCTGTGGGCAAGGCTTGGCCGCATCGCACGCCGGCCGCGCCTTCAAATGATGCGCTTGCGGCCACTTCGGCTCAAGTGCCCGGAATTTCATCCGTTTGCGCGCGGGAATGGCCGAAATTTGTGCACTGCAACACTACAGCTCGCCGGGTCTTCCAACTAGACTTGCCGCGCGGAGGAGACCCACGACGACCGGATTTCGATCATGCACAGGCCCTAAGCCTCATCGGGAAGCGGCATCATGGACGACAGGATTGGGAATGTCGTTGTCATCGACCGCGACATCGAGCGCGGCGCGCTGATCGAGGAGGGCCTGCGCGAGGCGGGCCTTCGGGACGTCACCCTGATCACCGACGGCAACAACCTGCTCAACAGGATCCTGGCGATCGACCCGGACGTCATCCTGATCGATCTGGAGAACCCGCGCCGCGATACGGTCGAGCAGATGCTGCGCGTCTCGCAGCAGGTGAAGCGCCCGGTCGTGATGTTCGCCGACGAGAGCGAGCCGGAGCTGATCCGCAAGGCCATCAAGGCCGGCGTCAGCGCCTATATCGTGGACGGCCTGCAGAAGAGCCGCCTGAAGTCGATCCTGGAGGTGGCGGTGGCGCGCTTCGAGCAGTTCCACGCGGTGGAGGCCGAAGTGGAGCGGCTGCAGACCGCCCTGGAGGACCGCAAGACCATCGAGCGCGCCAAGGGCATCCTGATGGAGACCCGCCAGCTCAGCGAGAAGGAGGCCTACGCCCTCCTGCGCCGCGCCGCCATGAACGAGAAGAAGAAGCTCTCCGAGATCGCGGAGCTCGTGATCGGCGCCAGCCGCATCGGCTGACGCCGCCGAAACCGACGCCCCCTGCACAGTCCCTGAACAGCCTTTGCCCACCGAATAGGCAGTGCGTCACCGCGTCGGATTTCTGTGCATGTTCCGTAAAGATATGATTTATATGGAGAAAATAGGACTCTTCCGGTCTGGCACGAATGTTGCCAGTTTAGGGCCGTGGGCGATCTTCACCCACGCCGCCGGCTCAACGGAGAGCCATCGGCGGCCAAGACCATAGTCGGCCCGACGATGCGCCGATGAAGCACAGCCGCTTCGCCTGGACGGGAGACCGTCCGCAAGCGGCTTTTTGTTTGGGCGCAGGTCATGGAACGGCGCGTTCCGGACAGGCGATGTCAGGGAGACCTCTCAATGAGCATGGACAAGGACCCCTTCGATCCGAATGTCGATCTCTGGAACGAGTGCGCCGAGCGCAGCGCCGGCGAGGAGGCCGAGCCGCGCAGCCTTGCCGACGTGCTCGAGACGCCGCCGAAGATCGCGAAGGAGAACGAAGCCTTCCTCGCCAAGCGGGCGCTGGAGTTCGAAGCCGACGACCCGGGCGCGCAGATGTACCGGGCGCTGGAAAGCTCCATCCTGCACGGCGTCTTCAAGACGGACGTCAACCGCCGCAAGTTCCTGATGGGCGTCGGCGCCGCCACCGCGGCCGGCGTCATCAGCCAGTTCCTGCCCTTCGAGTCGCTGCAGGCCATGGCCAAGGACGCCATGAAGAACCTGGAGAAGAAGGAGCTGAAGATCGGCTTCGTGCCGATCACCTGCGCCACGCCGATCATCGCCGGCCATGCGCTGGGCTTCTACAACAAGTACGGGCTGAAGGTCGACATCATCAAGACCGCGGGCTGGGCCGTGGCGCGCGACAAGTGCATGAACGGCGAGTACGACGCCTCGCACCTCTTGGCGCCGATGCCGGCGGCCATGTCCATGGGGCTGGGCTCCGCCTCCCAGGACTGGCGCATGGTGACCAACGTCAACACCAACGGCCAGGCCATCGTGCTCGCTAACAAGCACAAGGACAAGCAGGACCCGAAGGAGTGGAAGGGCTTCAAGTTCGGCGTGCCGTTCGAGTACTCCATGCACAACCTGCTGCTCCGGCTCTACGTCGCCGAGCACGGCATCGATCCCGACAAGGACATCCAGATCCGCGTCATCCCGCCGCCGGAGATGGTCGCCAACCTGCGCGCCGAGAACGTGGACGGTTATCTGGCGCCGGACCCGTTCAACCAGCGCGCGGTCTATGACGGCGTCGGCTTCATCCACCGGCTCACCAAGGACATCTGGGACCAGCACCCGTGCTGCTGCTTCGCGGTGAGCCAGAAGTTCATCGACGAGAACCCGAACACCTTCATCGTCCTGCTGACCACCATCCTGGACGCCACCTACACGGCGGAGAAGCGCGACCAGCGGGTCCGCTTCGCGGAGTCCATGGCACCGAGGAACTATCTGAACCAGCCCTCGGCGGTGCTGAAGCAGATCCTCACGGGCGTCTATCCGGACGGTCTCGGCAACATCAAGAAGGTGCCGGACCGGATCTCGTTCATGCCCTATCCGACCCAGTCCATGGGCGTCTGGATCCTCTCGCAGCTCAGGCGCTGGGGCTACATCAAGGCGGATGTCGACTTCAAGAAGCTCTCCGACGAGATCTTCCTCTCCGCCGAGACCGAGAAGCGCATGAAGGAGATGGCCGCCATCAACGCGGAGCTGAAGTGGCAGGACATCCCGGAGACCAAGTACCCGGTCTACGACGTGTTCGGAAAGGCGTTCGATCCGGGCAAGGTGCGGGACTACATCACCAGCTTCGACATCAAGCGCGTCTAGCGCGGGCATAAGGGAGGGCCTTTCGTCCGCACGGGACCATTTGCCCTCAACAATGTCCGGCCGGGTCGCGACGGCCCGGCCGGACCGACCGCGCAAACGCACACTCCTGGATACGGGGATCATCGACGGTGGAACGGAACCTTCAGGCCGGCCTGCTCTCGGTCGCGCTGCTTCTGACCTTTCTCGGCCTCTGGCACGCCTTCACGGCCCAGACCGCCCACAAGGCCGCCAGCACCACGCTTTCGGGCGCCCAAGCGGCCGCGCTCGAGGCCAAGGGCATGGCCGAGACCGACATGCAGGCCTATGCCAAGCAGGGCCTCACATTCGACCAGATCGAGCAGATCGCGGAGCTGGGCCTCTCCCAGGAGGAGATCGACGCGGCCGGCGGCATCCAGGCCTTCGGCTTCACCACCGGCGGCAAGGCGGAGGAGGCGGAGAGCGGCTTCCCGAGCCCGGCCCAGGTCTGGCGCGAGGCCTCGGAGCAGATCTTCGACCCCTTCTACGACCGCGGGCCGAACGACAAGGGCATCGGCATTCAGCTTCAGTATTCGCTGGCCCGGGTCATGGCCGGCTTCGTGCTGGCGCTGATCGTGGCCGTCCCCCTCGGCTTCCTGATCGGCATGTCGCCGCTCTGGAGCGCGGCGATCAATCCTTACGTGCAGGTGCTGAAGCCGATCTCGCCGCTGGCCTGGCTGCCGGTCGCGCTGTTCCTCATCAAGGACTCGGAGAAGGCGTCCATCTTCGTGATCTTCGTCTGCTCGGTCTGGCCGATGCTGATCAACACCGCCTTCGGCGTGGCCAACGTCAAGCACGACTGGATCAACATCGCCCGCAC
>JAKSBI010000667.1 GCA_022361215.1 Hyphomicrobiales bacterium
AGCGTATGCGTCTCCGCGCCGCCCGTTGCACCTAGCGTGTCACCGTTCAAGCCACCGGTCTGGTTGGTGAGCCGGTTCGCAGACATGCCACCCATATCGTCCTGGCCCGCTACGACGCGACCGCGGGCATCCGGGACGCCGAACTCCGTTCCGGAGCAACTGTTGTCATACGTTGTACCCAGGACCGCGAATAGCGTTGCGTAGGTCGTTCGGGACACGCATTGGCCGTGCATCAGAAGCCAGCCGAGCGGTGCCGTCGTGCCGGCGAAGTCAGCGACGGTCCCGGCCGGAATCTGCTGGGCCGAAACGGCGGGGTCGTTGATCAGCCACTCGTCGCCGCCAGCGTCATAGGTTGCCGTGTAGATGGACCCTGCCGTGAGCTCCGCGCCGGCAAGGTCCGCCCCGGACGCGAGGCGCAGCGGCTTCGCGCCCAGGCTATCGACGTTCAGCGTAGGTGCAGCGCCGTTGGCTTCGTCCAGACGGAAAGCGATCTGGATACCGTCGCTCAGGCTCGTGAAGGCCTGGTTGCTGGTGAGCGTGTAGGCGATCGACGTGCCTGACGTGTCCAGCTTGCCCGAGAGGTCGTCGCGGTACTTGGCGATGGCCGCCATCATGGCACGCGCCGAGTCGTTCACCGTGCCGGGCGCCTGCCCCTCGGACCAGTTAATGGTCGAATCGGCGGTGCTGTTCGTGGAGGCCGTCTGGCTCCAGGAGAACAGCGTGGCGGATGCTGGGAGCGTTGCGCCCACCAACACGGCCGCGATCAGCGCGGCCCAAAGCCTGCGGACTTGCATATCTCGTTTCTCCATTCAGGGGGTCGCCGCTCGTGCGGACGGATTCGGCGCGCGGCGGCGTAGGTGGGCAGCCGAGGCATGTTCGCCTCGGCTGCCCGGCCGGGATCGCGATGCGCGATGGGCCTAGTTGACGACCACGAAAAAGCTGGTCGCCGCGTTCGCAATGCCGGTGTCAAACCGGACGGTCAGCCTGTAGATGCCGCGGCGGCTGCCGGCCTTGACCGGGACGTTGAGGACGCTGCCGTTGGGGCCTGCGGCGCCGCCGGCGCCCGAGGTGGTCAGGGCGGGGTTGGGCAGGATCTGCGCGTCCGCGCCCGGGCCGGTCAGCGTGATGCTACCGATCTTCGCGTCGAGGGGGTCAGGCGTGCCGTTGCCGTTGGTGTCCATCACCAGGTCGGCCTCGGTGTCGCTCACCACCACGTAGCCCACATCGGGCAGGCCCTTCTGCGGGATGAAGGGATCGGGCTGGTTGCCGGCCTCGTCGAACAGCAGGAA
>JAKSBI010000236.1 GCA_022361215.1 Hyphomicrobiales bacterium
GCGTCGTCACGAGAGCCAGGACCGCCGCATGAAAGTCACCTTGCTTGGAACCGGAACGCCGGCGCCGTCGCTGAAGCGGCAGAGCTCCGGCTATGTGGTGGAGATTGGGGACGACATGATCGTCCTGGACCACGGGCCCGGCGCCCATCACCGCTTCCTGGAGAGCGGCCGGCGCGCGGTCGACGTCACGCACCTCTTTCTGACGCATCTCCACTACGACCATTTCATGGACTATCCTCGGCTGCTGCTGACCCGCTGGGACCAGGGTTCCGGGAAGGTGCCCGAGCTGAAGGTGTTCGGCCCGCCGCCGCTGGCGCGCATCTCCGAGCAGCTCTTCGGTCCCGACGGCGTCTACGGGCCCGATCTCGCGGCGCGCACCGAGCACCGGATCAGCCTCGACGTCTACGAGGCGCGCGGCGGCGTGCTGCCCCGCCTGCGGCCGAGCCCCGAGGTCCGCGAGGTCGCGCCCGGGGACGTCGTCGAGGGCAATGGCTGGCGCGCGACGGTGGGCGAGGGCTGGCATGCGCAACCCAACCTGCGCTGCTACGGCTACCGCCTGGAAACGGCGGACGCGACGCTCTGCTATACGGGCGACAGCGGCGGGGTCTGCCCCGGCATCGTGGAGCTGGCGCAAAGCTGCGACGTGCTGATCCACATGAACCACTTCTTCTCGGGCACCGAGCCGAGCGCGGCTTATCGCAAGGGCTGCGGCAACCATGTCGACATCGCCACCGTGGCCCGGGACGCCGGCGCCAAATGCGTGGTGCTGACCCACGTCACCGGCCAGATCGACAAGCCCGGCATCCGCGAGCGCATCGTCGCCGAGATGGCCGAGATCTTCGACGGCGACGTGATCTGGGGCGAGGACCTGATGGAGATCCCCGTCGGTCCGGAACAGCTCTCGCGCATCGATTAGCGCCGGTCGTCCTGTCCGTCTTTTTTGTCATCGGTCCCGCGATGACAGGTCAGTGAAAGCTAGCCGCAGTATTTTCGTCTCCAACGAGAAGTCGAAGCGTGTGTTCTGCCGTCATCGGCAGTGCGGAGGAGCGCGAAAGGAGCGGTTATGCAACTGACGGGCATGCTGTATGGGTCGCAATTGCTGCGCCATGTCGGGTTTCCGGCCTCCGAGGTGCTGGGGCCCGGCGCCAGCGAGGACGAGATCCGGGATCTGATTGCGCGCCATGGCCTGATCTTCATCAAGCCGCTGTTCAAGGGCGGCGTCGGCAAGAAGGGCAAGTCGGGGCTGATCGGCAAGGCTAGGGACCTGAAGACCGCGCTGGCCGAGAAGGAGCGGCTCTACTTCGCCGAGCACCGCCACGGCAACGCCTATGCCAAGGCCAACGGCGTGACCTTCGAAGGCGGCGTGCCGGCGGAGCACGAGGTCTATTTCTCGATCACGGACTCGACCGCGTACCGGGCGCCGACCATGACGCTGACCCATATGGGCGGCGTCGACATCGAGGAGCTGGACAAGAGCGTCATCGCCAACGTGCCGTTCGAGGCGCTGACCGGGCTGAAGGCCTTCGTGGTGGCCAACGCGCTGACCGATATCGGCGCGCCGAAGGAGGTGATCTCACCGCTGGTGCAGCA
>JAKSBI010000103.1 GCA_022361215.1 Hyphomicrobiales bacterium
CGTCACCTCCGTGCCCATGAACTTCGACTTCTCCCACTTGCCGGCCTGTGTCGAGGCATCGGCCGAGGGGATCTGTCGAGCGAGGGCAAGCAGCAGGGCGATGGCGTGTTCGGCGGTCGTGATCGAGTTTCCGAACGGTGTGTTCATGACAATGATGCCGCGCGCGGTGGCGGCTGCCACGTCAATATTGTCGACGCCGATGCCCGCACGGCCGATAACCTTGAGGCGGTCCGCCGCCGCAACGACCTTCTCGGTGACCTTGGTGGCGGATCTGACCGCCAGCCCGTCATACTGGCCGACGATCGCGGCCAGCTCCTCCTTATCGAGGCCGACCTTGACGTCGACCTCGACGCCACGGTCGACGAAGACCTCGCGGGCCTGTGGGCTGAGTTTGTCGGAAATCAGGACACGGGGTGCCATGTCGCATCTCCTATGGTTCGGAATTCAGTGTTGGGGCATGCGCCCCACATGCGGGCAACGGCCCGGCTCGTGCGGTCAGGCGGCTTCGACGAGCTCGCTCTTCGTCACCGCGAAGGCCCAGTCGAGCCAAGGCGTCAGCGCATCAATGTCCGACGCCTCGACAGTCGCTCCGGTCCAGATGCGGAGCCCCGGCGGGGCATCGCGGTACGAGCCGATATCCTTGGCGACACCCTCGGCGTCCAGCCGCGCGGCCAGCTTCTTGGCGAAAGCTGCCTGAGCCTCCGCAGGCAGGCAGGCCACCTCCGGATCCTCGATCTTGAGGCAGACGGACGTGTTGGACCTCGTCTCGGGCGCGCTGGCCAAGAAACCGACCCAGGGCGTTCGCTCCACCCATTCGGCAAGCCGCCCGGCATTGGTGTCGGCACGGGCGATCAGCCCGTCCAGCCCGCCCACACGCTGCGCCCAGGCCAGCGCGTCCAGGTAGTCCTCGACACAGAGCATGGACGGCGTGTTGATGGTGGCGCCGTCGAAAACGCCCGAGATCACCTTGCCGCCCTTGGTCAGACGGAAGATCTTGGGCAACGGCCAGGGCGGCGTGTAGCTCTCCAGACGTTCGACTGCGCGCGGGGACAGGATCAGCATGCCGTGCTGCGCCTCGCCGCCGAGCACCTTCTGCCAAGAGTAGGTCACCACATCGAGCCGGGGCCAATCCAGCCTTTGCGCAAAAGCCGCGGAGGTGGCATCGCAAATGGTCAGGCCCTGACGGTCCGGCGCGATCCAGTCGCCGTCCGGCACCCGCACGCCGGAGGTCGTTCCGTTCCAGGTGAAGACGACGTCGCGCGAGACGTCGACCTGGCCCAGATCCGGCAGCTCGCCATAGTCGGCTTCGAGGACCCGTACGTCCTCGATCTTCAGCTGCTTGACGATATCGGTGACCCAGCCCTTGCCGAAGCTCTCCCAGGCCAGCACGTCGACGCCGCGCGCGCCGAGCAGCGACCAAAGCGCCATTTCGAATGCGCCCGTGTCGGAGGCCGGAACGATTCCGACCAGATAATCCTCCGGCACACCCAGAACGATGCGCGACATCTCGGTGGCGCGTCGGAGCTTGGCCTTGCCCTCGGCCGAGCGATGCGATCGGCCGAGCGTGGCGGAGGAGAGGGCCTGAAGATCGTATCCCGGACGCTTGGCGCAGGGCCCGGAGGAGAAATGGGGATTGGCCGGCCGCACGGACGGCCGCGTCAGTTCGGTCATGGCATTCTACCCTTCCAGATAGCCGCCCCTCGTTGGGGAGGGGTGTCCCGCCGTCGGCTCTAGAGCTTTGGACCGGCCCCGTCAACGCGTAAATGCACGCAGCCAGGACAAGCCTGGCCGCAGACAAAAAAAGCGACGGGACAAGCCCGCCGCGAGTGTGGTGGTGCGGTTGGTGGTGGTGGTTGGGAAAGGTTGACCTTCTTCAGAAGAGTTCTTTCCGGACGCCAACGCGGAACTCGTGGGCGAGAATGCCTTCGATATCGAGCGGGGCCCACAGGCCGTCGTCCGTCGGTCCGGTCTCGGCATCGCCGAGATAGAGGAAGCGATATCCGGCATCGACCAGGAAACCGTTTGCGACGGCGAGGCTGAAGCCGACCATTGCCGCCGCGGCTACGTCCGTCTGCTCATCACCCGGGCCGCCCATGAGGGGAACGCCCGGCAGTTCGGAGGTGATCACCCGCCGGCTGGTCTCGTGATGGACGAAGCCGAGGCCGAAGCCGATATAGGGCGTGAAGTGGCAACGGCAGCCGAAGTCGTAATAAATGTTCGCCAGGCCGACGAGGCTTTCCAAATCCGTTTCGTGCCAGGAGCTCATCTGCGGGTCTCGGCCGCTGGCCTCCGTCTCGAACCGGTATTCGAGGGTCAGGTCGAAACGCGTGTGCTTCGAGATGTAGCGTCCGACACCGCCGCCGAGCGACCAGGCGTTGTCGATCTTCTCGAACGTGAAGTCGGTGATGTTGGACTCGAACATGTCCGGCTCGTCGTGATCGGCGTAGCTGAAGTCGCCGCGCACGTACCAGCAATTCCCGCCGCCATAGTATCCGCTGGGACCGTCCTTGAAACTGCCACCGAAACTGCCGCCGCCGAAGTAGCAACCGCCCTTGGGGATCGGCGCCGGTGCCGGCACCTCGACCACAGGCTCCGGCACGACATGCTCCGGAATCGAAAGGTCCGCAGCGAATGCGTCAACGGCCGGGCCCATCATGAGCGCGGAGGCGACGAACATCGAACGACGGAAGTTGCTCATCTCTGTCCCCTTCATCTCGCAGCTCCCTCATCCGCAGCCGCTCTTGGACGCGGATCACTCAAGCTGTTTCATTTCGGGACTATGAGCGAGATTCTTTAAGAGACACTTAACCGCGTTTTCGGGTTTTCGCGTCGATACTCAGGAATATGGACTTCACCTTATGCGCCGTGCGGCCGGCCGCCGGCAAGAAAACGCGGGTCCGGGGCATGGCCCCGAGCCCGCGCAGGTCAACGCGAGACTGTTCCTAGGGAGGAAACCCAGGTGCGGCACTCAGGCCGCAACGCTTTTCAGCGCATCGACAATGTCGTTGACGACCGTCCCCACGAGCTTTTCGTCGTCCCCCTCGGCCATGACGCGAATCACCGGCTCTGTGCCCGATGGACGGATCACCAGGCGGCCGGATTTGCCCAGACGGTTCTTACCCTCATCGATGACCTCGCGCACCGTCTTGTTTTCCAGCGGTCGGCCCTGTTTGTAGCGCACATTCTTGAGCACTTGCGGCAACGGCTCGAACCGGTTGCAGACCTCGCTGACCGGCTTGCCGCTGGCGATGACCACTGCCAACACCTGCAGGGCGCTGACGATGCCATCGCCGGTCGTCGTGAAGTCGGACAGCACGATATGGCCGGACTGCTCGCCACCGACGTTGTAGCCATGCTTGCGCATGTACTCGACGACGTAGCGGTCGCCGACGGGCGTGCGCGCGAGCGACAGGCCAAGGTCCTGCAGATGGCGCTCCAGGCCCAGATTGGACATCACCGTGGCGACGATGCCGCCCGCAGCCAGCCGGCCCCGGTCCTGCCAGGACTTCGCCACCACGGCCATGAGCTGATCGCCATCGATCAGCCGGCCCTTCTCGTCGGCGATGAGGACGCGGTCCGCATCGCCATCCAGCGCAATGCCGACATCGGCCCGAACCTCTCGGACCTTTGCGCAAAGCGCTTCGGTGGAGGTTGAGCCACAGTCCTTATTGATGTTGAAACCATTGGGGTCGACCCCGATGGAGACCACTTCCGCGCCCAGCTCCCAAAGCGCCAGCGGGGCCACCTTGTAGGCCGCGCCATTGGCGCAATCGACGACGACCCGCAGGCCGTCGAAGCGGACGTTGCGCGCCAGGGTGCGCTTGGCGAACTCGATGTAACGGTCCTGCGCACTATCGATCCGCTTCGCCCGGCCGATCCGATCCGACTCGGCCAGGAGCGAGCCCATATCGCCACCCATCAGGGTCTCGATCTTCAGCTCCGTCTCGTCGGACAGCTTGTAGCCATCGGGGCCGAAGAGCTTGATGCCATTGTCGCTGTACGGATTGTGCGAGGCCGAGATCATGACGCCCAGATCGGCCCGGAGCGACCGCGTCAACATGGCAACGGCGGGCGTCGGCATCGGACCGAGCTGGAAGACATTCATGCCAACGGACGTAAAGCCGGAGACCAGCGCAGACTCGATCATGTAACCGGAGAGCCGCGTGTCCTTTCCGATCACAACCCGATGGCGATGGTCGCCATTGGTAAAGAGCTTGCCGGCGGCCATGCCGACCTTAAGCGCGATCTCGGATGTCATCGGGGACGAGTTGGCCAGGCCCCGGATACCATCCGTCCCAAAAAATTCTCGCGACATCTTTGCCGTCTCGAACTCTGTTTGATTGCCCCACGTGGACTCATCATGCCGCATAGCCGAGCCCGCCGCCATTATGCCCCCACACCTACAGCAAGAGGCTTCAAATAATGTAAGCAAAAATTACATCGGACGCCGACAGAACCGGGGATTGGACAGACCCTGCGTCAACCCTGGAGCGCCCGGTCGCCGGCATCGCCCCTGAAAACGCGCTGCCCCGGTGCGGCTTAAGGAGCCGCATTGCCAAGCGGCACGCCCATGTCTCGGTACACTCCGGCCCTCGCCGCCTCACCCCGTGCTGTGGCCCAACTGTGGAAAACGATGCGCTAGAAGCTCAGCGAGATATCGCGGTGGACCGAGTTGCAGCCGGCGATCTCCAGTGCCTGCTCCCGGGGCAGCCGTGGCTGCCGGCGCAGGCCGATGGTGTCTCGGATCGTCGCCTCATAAGCCTGCAAGCCCGGCAGCAGCTCCCTGACAGCGCGTTGTCGCCAAGAGAGGTCCTCTTGCAGGGCCTGAATGGCCTTTTCGATCGCCGCCCTGGCCTTCTCGGGCTGCGGCGTCCGCCGCCTCAGCTCTCGGCGGGCTTTCGCCAGTTGCGAGGCGATGGCCCGTGCGCCCTCGATCTTGCCGACACGGCCGCGGACCTCCGAGACGCGTGCAACCGCCTGTGCGGTATCCGGGCCCTGAATGACCTGCAACAAGCCCCGGACTTCGCTCTCCAGGGCTGCAAGCGAGGCGCTATCCTCAATGGCCGCGATCAGGTTTGCAATGGGCTCATAGGCGTCGTCAACGGTGCGTCGGTAGGTTCGGCGGGCCGCGGTCTCGGCCTTCTGCAGCTTTTGAAAGGCCTTGTGCTCAGCGTCCCAGTTTTGGGGAATGGCGGCCGTGAGCTCAGCGCGCTCCGCCTTCAACGCTTCGATGCGGCTCTCCAGAGCCTCCTGTCGCGCCGGCTCGGTGCCAGTCCGAGAGACCCGATCGAGCTCACGGTCCAGCTCCTTCAGCTCCCGATCGATCTTGGCGATGTCCGCCTGAATGCCGCGCACCTGGGCATGCAGCGGGCGGTAGGCGTCGACCCTGCCATTGCGGGCCGTCTCCGCCTGCTCGATGGCGTCGAGACGCGCGAACACCGACTCGGCCTTGTCCAAAGCGCCTTTAAACTCCGAACCCGATTTTTTCGGCAGATAGCTGACGTCGAGCCCGCGGGCGGTCTCGATGGCGCTGCGAATCCGTTCGCCGTCGGTCCTGAAGGCCTCGAAGACATACCCCTCGATGCAATACTGCAGACGAGGGTTGAGGGGCGGCGGGGCCGTCTCACCCAACAGCGACATGCGCGTAGGCAGATAGTTCACCAGCGGCGGGTACAGGCCGACAACCACCAGCGCAAGAAGCTGCAGGGCGATAAACGGCACCACGCCCTTGTACATGGAAATGGTCTTGACCACCGCCGGTGCGACGCCGCGCAGATAGAACAAGGCAAAGCCGAAGGGCGGGGTCAGGAACGAGGTCTGGATGTTCAGGCCGATCATGACGCCGAGCCAGACGGCGGTGACGTTGGCCGAGGGATCCAACAGCAGGATCGGCGCCACGATGGGAACTACGACCACCGCGATCTCGATGAAATCCAGAAAGAAGCCGAGAATGAAAATCACCGCCATCACGATGACGAACTGAGCCCAGAACCCGCCCGGCAGACTGGTGAGAAACTCGCGGACGAGCTCCTCTCCGCCAAAGGCGCGGAAGGCGGCCGTGAGCATGGCAGCGCCGAGCAGGATGATGAAGACCAGAGACGTCGTCTTGGCGGTCTCGATCATCACGCCGCGCAGCGTGTCCTCGATCCTGAGCGTGCGCCAGCCGCTCCAGATCAGGGCCACGAGAAAGACGGCCACCGCAGACAACGCGATCAGCAGCCAGACCATGTCGGCTTCGGTCGCCAGGTTCTTGATGTTGATCGGATGGAGGCGTGTGATCGTGATGATCGCGGCGATGGAAAGAACGGCCAGCGTTGCCGGCCAATAGGCTCGCGGATGCCCTTCGCGCAGCCGGTAGCCCGCCATGATGATGGCGCCGGCCGCACCGATGGCACCGGCCTGGTTCACGGTGGCAATGCCCATGATGATCGACCCCAGAACGACGAATATCAGGGTCAATGGCGGCACCAGGGCGAGGGCCACGCGTCCGGCGAAGCGCAGATCGTATTCGCCGTCATAGGGAACCGAGGGCGCCGCCTTCGGGCGGATCACTGCGTAGATGGCGATGAAGACCATGTAGACGCCGACGAGAATGAGGCCCGGCACGAAGGCGCCGAGGAACATCTCTCCCGCGCTGGTCGAGGCCACGCCGAACTCCGACGGCATCGCCAGCTCGCCCGTGCCCGCCTTGTAGAGCGCCTTGCGCGCATTCGACGCCTGGTCGACGGCGCCGGCCAACTGGTCGGCGAGAATGATCAGCACGATCGACGGCGGAATGATCTGTCCAAGCGTACCGGACGCGGCAATCGTGCCGGTCGCTAGGGGATGCGAGTAGTTGTTGCGCAGCATCGCCGGCAACGAGATCAGCCCCATGGCGACGACCGTGGCACCCACGATGCCCGTGGTCGCGGCGAGCAGGGCGCCGACGAACACCACCGACATGCCGAGGCCGCCGCGCACCGGCCCGAAGAGCTGGGCCATGGTGACCAGCAGATCCTCGGCAATGCGCGAGCGCTGGAGCATGATGCCCATGAAGACGAACAGCGGGATGGCGATCAGCGTGTCGCGCTCCACCTCCCAGTAGACGCCGCGGAAGTTGGTGACGCCAGCGGTCAGCCAGTCGACAGGGCCGCCCTGCGAGAAATAGGCGCTTGGGTCGCCGGCGAAGAGATAGCCCGCGAGCGCGGCCAGGCTGATGGTCAGGATCGCCGATCCCGGCAACGCGAAGGCGACCGGAAAACCCGAGGCCAGCGCCCCGGCCATGATCACCAGCAAGAGAAAGAGAAAGAAGAGCTCCATGGCGCGCGCGTCCTGAGCTTTGCGGGGGGTTAGTGCGTGATTTCCGGGCTGGTCTGCCGCCGGCCTGGCTCACCGCGATAGTCCGCGAGGGAGCTGAGAAAATAGCCGGCGAACTGAACCTGCATCGAGACGGCGAAGATCGCCAGGAACCCGGCCATCCAATACTTCACATACATGCCGAAGCCGGTCTGCGTGACCTCGAAGCTGAGCAGCGGGCTGTTGATGATCGCGGACTTGCTGCCCATGCCGAAGGTCATCACGACCCAGCACAGGGACATGCCGAGCAGCACGACTCCGGCGGCGTTGACCAAGCCCTTGGTGCGGTCGGCCAGCCCCTGATAGACCACGTCGACCCGCACATGGCCCTCCTCGAGCAACGTATGGGCGCTCGCAAACAGAAAGAGCGCGGCGTACCAGAACCGAACCAGATCGCCCATGAAGGCCTGTTCGTAGGAGAAGATGAAACGGGTGAGCACGATCAGCAGCTCGGCGATCACCACCAGGAGCGCAAGCCAGGGAAAGCCGAGCTGGCGATGAATGGCGGCGATTGCCAGTCCGGCAATCGCCAATGGAATGTGGACCCATGTGCCGCGGTAGCTGGAACGGCCGAGCTCGGTCGCCAATTCGGCGCCGAAAAGCGTTCCGAGCAGACCCTCCACCCGCAGGAAGGAGATCACGGCGTCCGCGAAACCGATCAGCAACACCGCCCAGAAGGCCGCGCGAACGATGTAGGCCGTGATGGCATACATGATCTCGCTGTCCGGGCGCAGCGGCCGCCCGGACGTGCGAAGCACATAGGCAACCGCGAGACCCAATCCCAACGCGTAGAAGCCCAACTGACCCCACGCCAACACCGCATCTCCGGACGGCGCCTGCGCCGCCGCGAAGACGGCGGACGCGCCCGGCCAATCGCGCCAGAAGTTCAGATAGTTGTTGAGGAGAAACACCGCCGTCGCGGCGACGGTCGCCCACGCGAAGCTGCGCAGGACGATCGTGTTCCATTCCGGCTGCGCGACGTCTGAAGGTACGCGCGTCCCTTCGGCACGGCTGTCTGCGGCCATCCCTTCACGCCCCCTGATAGGGGGACGGGGCCATCGCCCCGCCCCGCTCGCTCGTCAGAGATATCCCGGCGTTCTAGAGGCCCAGCACACGGTTGCGCTGACGCACGAAGGCCGCGTCCGAGAGGCCGGTCCAACGGCCGATGTCCTCGCGCGCCTTGGCGAAGCCATCGTGGACCTTCGCGGCCAGCTTGCTGTGCTGGCGCGTCTCCTCGAAGACTGCCGCAGCGGCCTCGCCGAAGCTGTCGTAGATCTCGTCGTTGAACTCCTTCAGCTTTACGCCGTGCTCCTTGATCAGCTTCGTGAGGAAGGCGCCGTTATTGGCGTTGGTCTCGGCCATCTGGCGCGAGTTCTCTTCGTTGCAAGCCCCCTCGATGATCGCCTGATCGGTCTTAGACAGCTTGCTGAACCAGGACTTGTTCATGCCGAAGGAGAGCATCGATCCGGGCTCGTGCATGCCGGGATAGTAATAGAACTTGGCTGCCTCGTAGAACTTCATGAAGTAGTCGTTGTAGGGGCCGACCCATTCGGTGGCGTCGATCGCGCCGGAGACCAGGTTCTCGTAGATCTGACCGCCCGGCAGCGAGACCGGCGAGGCGCCCAGCTTGGCCATAACGTCGCCGCCGAGGCCCGGGATGCGCATCTTCAGGCCCTTGAGATCGTCGGCGGTCTCGATTTCCTTGTTGAACCAGCCGCCCATCTGCACGCCGGTGTTGCCGCAGTTGAAGCATTTGAGGCCGAAGCCGTCGGCCAACTCGTCCCACAGGGCTTGTCCGCCGGCATATTTGATCCAGGCGTCACACTCCGTATAGGTCAATCCGAAGGGAACCGCGGTGAAGTAAGCCCAGCCGGGATGCTTGCCTTTCCAGTAGTAGTCTGCGGCGTTGTAGGCCTGCGCGTTGCCGGACGCGACGGCATCGAAAGAATCGAATGCGCCAACACGCTCGCCGGCTGCAAAGTACTGCACGTTGATGCGCCCTTCGGTGAGCTCTCCGATGCGCGCCGCCAAACGCTGCGCGCTGACGCCCAGACCCGGGAAATCGCGCGGCCAAGTCGACACGATGACCATATCATTGGATTTCTGGGCGATAGCGGGCGCGGCCAGTGTCGTGGCCGCAGCCGTGGCGCCGGCAGCAGCGCCGGCCTTTCTGAGAAATGAACGACGGTCCATGCGAGATCCTCCCTTGACCAAATACAAGCCGACCAGCTCGTACGGAGCGGTCGGGCCGGACGTTAGTCTATAGGCAGAATCGTCGCCAGTATATTTGCCAAAGGGCCAAAGACTTGCGGAGAGGAACGGCGGGGGAGCGTCAGGATGTCCGGGTTGCAGACGGACTTCGGGCCGCAAGCGTCACGCCCACCACGATGAGCGCGAATCCCACGCCGTGATAGGGCGCGAGCGTTTCACCCAAAAAGCCGATGGCGAAGATCGCGCCGAACAAGGGAATGAGGTGCATGAAGACGCCAGCGCGCGTGCCGCCGATCAGCTCGACGCCGCGGTTGTAGAAAAGATAGGCCAACACGCTCGGAAAGACCGAGACGTAGCCGACCGCCAAGACCGTGGTCCAGGTCAAATGGAGCTCAGCACCAGCGATCAACTCGCCGACGAAGAACGGCAGGTTCACGGCGGCAGAGAGGAAATAGAGCACAAAGGCGAAGACCAGCCAGTGCACCCGCGGCCTTTGGCGAAGGAAGGCCGTGTAGACGGCCCAGATCAGCATTGCGCCCAGCACCCAGAGATCGCCGGCATTGGGCTTCAATGAGAGAAGCACATCCAGCGCTCCCTTCGAGATCACCGTGAGGACGCCCACCAGCGAAATCACGATCCCAACCCCTTGCAGCCCCGAGACGCGATCGCGGAAAAGCAGATAGCAGGCCAGCGCGATCAGCACCGGCGCCGCAGAGTTGAGCACCAGCGCGTTCAACGCCGTCGTATGGTTCAACCCGATATAGGTGAGCGTGTTGAAACTGCCTCCACCGGTCGCGGCCAGAAAGAACAGGATCGGCCAATGCTGTCGGACGACCGCCAGCTCGCGACGCAGATGCGGCCAGGCGAAGGGCAGAATGATGAGCGTCGCGATCGACCAGCGCAGGAACGCCAGCGAGATCGGAGGCACGTGCCCAGCCACGCCACGACCCATGACGAAATTGCCGCCCCAGAACAGGGCGGTCAGCGCCAGGAGCACATAGGCGCTCGACCAGGCCCGTTCGCCCAGCGATTGCGGCGCTCTGTCCTCCTGGTTCTGAATAGCCTGCCCCCGGTCGTTGGGCGTGCACGCGGCGGCCGGGCTCTCGGACGCGAATGTCCGGTCTCCTGGGGCGCGCCTGCGGTCGGTCGGATGAAAGCGTCAGAAGTCCTCAACGGCTCTATCACCAGGCCGGCGGAAGTCAACCTTGGCGAAAGTCGCAACGAAGAAACGGACGAACCGCGGGCGTGCACCTCGGTCAGCGACCGACCATCACATGGCGCAGCATGCCCGCGCCTTGCTGCGACGCCAGCCTGGCGACCATCTCTTCGACCTTCGCACGCTCCGTTACGATGACATTCGCATGCTTGGTGACGACGAGAAGCTCGGGGTCGACCAGTTTGCGTTTCCGATAAGCCTGCGCCGACAGCGCGTGAACCCTGCGCCTCAGTTCCGCCGTCCGCTGTGCATCATGGGAGATCTGCTGAACCAGAACATCCGTAAGGAGGGCCTTCAGCTCAATGGCGAGCTTGTCATCGGTAGGCCCGTCGGACAATCGCTCGGAAAAGAAGGCGCCAACGACGCGGGGAAAATGCTGTGCGGAGTTTCGCAGCCGTGCAACGGCCGTCTTGAAACGCTCGATCCCGTCGGCACGTCGGGCATGCAGCGCACGGTAGGCCTCGATCGTGCGACGCAGCTCGACAGCGCCCTTGTCTCGCTCGAGCGAGAGAGACAGATCGGCGGACAGGCGATCGATATCCCTGTTCGTCGCATCCAGCGTGTCGTAGTGGCGCAAATGGCCTATGGCCACCCTGAGCACATCCCGGGTCAAGACCATGTCGAGCTGCTGCAGCTTGTGCAGCTTCGGGCTCATATCCTCACCGACGCGGGAGGCCGCCAGATGCGGCCATGAGAGCGCAACGACCAGCAGCAGTCCCGCGGCGAGAGCGAGCGCGGATTTCCCGGACATCGTCCTCATCGTCATGAGCCCTCCGGAATGCTGCCGGTCAGGGTTTTCAGGAAGGCGACGATCTTCGAGACCTGGTCGCCCTCGATCGCCTGCCCGAGCTGATACCAGGCCATGATCTGAACCGCCTCTTCGAGCGTGCCCACGGACCCGTCGTGGAAATACGGAGCCGTCAGCTCGACATTGCGTAGCGACGGGACCCTGAAGACATGCCGGTCCTCATAGCGACCCGTCACGTTGTAGCGCCCCATGTCCTTGCTCAGGACCACGCGATCCCGGTAATAGTCGTCGATCACCCCGAACTTCTGGAAAACGTTGCCGCCAACGTTCCGGCCCTGGTGACAGGCCACGCATCCGAGCGACTTGAAGAGCTGATAGCCGGCCTTCTCGTCCGCGGTGATCGCAGTGTCGTCGCCACGCAGGTAGCGGTCGAAGCGAGCATTGGGTGTAATCAGAGACCGCTCAAAGGTGGCGATCGCATCTTTGATGTTCGCCACGGTGAGGCCATCGTGATAGACCGCCCGAAACGCCTTTGCCAAGACGTCATCCTTTGACAGCTTGCCGAGGACCTGCTCCCAGGTGGAGCCCATCTCCACCCTGCTCTGCACCGGCCCGTCGATTTGAGCTTCGAGGGTCCTTGCACGGCCATCCCAGAACTTCGTGGGGTTGAGGCTGCTGTTCAGGACGGTCGGCGTGTTGATCTCGATCAGAGCTCCATTCCATCCGCGCGCAAACTTCCGACCGTCCGCACCGCCCTTCGCCATGTCATGGCAGCTCGCGCAGGACACCGAGTCGTTGCGGGACAAACGCCTGTCATAGAACAGCCGACGCCCCAGGCGCACCTTGGCGGGGTCGACCGGAACCACAGTGGGAAGCGGCAGAATGGGCTCGTCGGCGCGCGGCCCGACCGTCGCAACCGCGGTCGCCGCGACCTGCCCGGTGTTGGAAACGTCCGACAGCGCCAACTGTCCGCCTGCCACCATCAGCGCGACGGCAACGATGCCCCAGAGAAACGGACTCCTGGCGAACGATCGAATGCGCGAAATCGATTGAACCATGCCCTCAACCCACCTAAGCGAGATTGAATGGTAGATTCTCCGTCCACACCCATAAATTTCCGTTAAATGGAATGAGGCGCTCAAACACGGGAGCCACGCTTAGATTCAGCTTTTCCGCAATCTTACCGTGAAAAGGCTGGAATCTCGTGTCGGATCGGCAATAGCTTCACCTTAAGCACTTGAAAAATGAGGCTGAATAGCCGCAAGGTCCGTGCCACATATTGTCGGTTCGACACAGCTACGAAGAGCGGATGATGCAAGAGCGGATACAAATATATCAGCCAACTGTCTTGCTCTGGCGCTATACGCCAACGATTGAGACGATAGCGAGAAAAGTCATTTCCTTTGATCGCCCAACAACACCGCAAAGGCGAACAAAGAA
>JAKSBI010000412.1 GCA_022361215.1 Hyphomicrobiales bacterium
CGAGATCCAGGTGGGCCGTACCGGCGCGCTGACGCCGGTGGCCAAGCTCGAGCCGGTCACGGTCGGCGGCGTCGTGGTGCAGAACGCCACGCTGCACAACGAGGACGAGATCGCGCGCAAGGGCATCCTGATCGGCGACACGGTGATCGTGCAGCGCGCCGGCGACGTTATCCCGCAGGTGCTGTCGGCGGTCTTGGAGAAACGCCCGAAGACCGCCAGGGCCTTCGTGTTCCCCACCGTCTGCCCCGCCTGCGGCAGCCACGCCGTGCGCGAGGTCAACCCGAAGACGGGCAAGGAGGACGTGGTCCGGCGCTGCACCGGCGGGCTGGTCTGCCCGGCCCAGGCGGTCGAGCGGCTGAAGCATTTCGTCTCCCGCAACGCCTTCGACATCGAGGGTCTGGGGGCCAAGCAGGTGGAGGCCTTCTACGAGGAAGGCCGCGTCATGAGGCCCGCCGACATCTTCACGCTGGAGGCGCGGGACGCACGCGCCGAGAGCAAGCTCGAGGAGAAGGACGGCTGGGGCGAGACCTCGGTGCGCAACCTCTTCGCCGCCATCGAGGAGCGGCGCAACATCTCCCTCGATCGTTTCATCTACGCCCTTGGCATCCGCCATGTGGGCGAGACCACCGGCCGCCTGCTGGCCAAGGCCTACGGCACGGTGGAGGCCTTCATCGCCGCCATGGAAGCGGCGGGCGACACCGAGGGCGAGGCCTATGCGGACCTGCAGAACATCGACGGCATCGGCGAGGTGGTGGCGGACGCCATCGTGGCGTTCTTCGCCGAGGCGCACAATCGCGAGGCGGTCGATGCCCTGCTGGAGCAGGTGGCGCCGGAGCCCTTCGAGGCGGACGAGACCGACTCGCCCGTCACCGGCAAGACCGTGGTCTTCACCGGCACCCTGGAGAAGATGACCCGCAACGAGGCCAAGGCCCGCGCCGAGCGTCTCGGCGCCAAGGTCGCCGGCTCCGTCTCCAAGAAGACCGACTACGTAGTCGCCGGACCGGGCGCCGGCTCCAAGCGGAAGAAGGCCGAGGAGCTGGGCGTGGAGGTCCTGACCGAGGAGGGCTGGTTCGAGCTGATCGGTGAGGGTTGAGGGTGTAGCCCACACTCACCGTCATTCCTGCTTTCGCAGGAATGACGGAGGAACTTGGGAGCAAGACAGACCTTCTCTGGGCGCAAGCACGCGGTAAAGGTTGTCCCGAGGGCCGGTCGCTCCAGCAGGAGCGGCATTGTCTTTGACGTAGGACGGACGAAACTTCAGCCAACCGCCAGCAGCCGGCTCGCCGCCCGCAGCCAGTCGGCGTCGGTGCCATCGAGGCTCGGGCCGATCTCGGCCTGTACCCGGGCATGATAGGCGTCGAGCCAGGCGGTCTCTTCCGCCGTCAGCAGGCCCGCGTCCACCAGCCGGCGATCGATGGGCGCCAGCGTCAGGGTCTCGAAGGCCATCATCTCCCGGTCGCCGCCGTCGACGGGCGCAAGCTCGGTCACCAGCCCCAGGTTCTCGATGCGGATGCCGTATTCGCCCTCGCGGTAGTAGCCCGGCTCGTTCGAGACGATCATGCCGGGCTCCAGCGGCACGGTGCCGAGGCGGGAGATGCGCTGCGGGCCCTCA
>JAKSBI010000054.1 GCA_022361215.1 Hyphomicrobiales bacterium
CGACGCCCCGCTGATCGCCGCCGGCCGCGACTGGGACGCCTACGAGCAGCACGGCCGGCTGATCTACCAGACCACCACGGCGCTGGTCGATCTGCCGCTCCCCCGGCTTGCGGGACGGCACCAGATCGACAATGCGGGCGCCGCCATCTCGGTCATCCGCGCCCTGTTCCGCGACCCGCGCGTAGCCCGCGCCCTCGAACTGGGGCTGGCCACGGCCACCTGGCCCGGGCGGTTGCAGCGCCTGGGAGCGGACCAGCTCCGGGGCCTGGCGCGCGAGGACACGGAGATCTGGCTCGACGGCGGGCACAATCCGGGCGCCGCCGAGGCCCTCGCACGCAGCATGGCGGAGCTGGAGGAGCGGGTGCCGCGCCCCCTGCATCTGGTGATCGCGATGCAGACGACCAAGAATGCCGGCGCGTTCCTGCGCCCGTTCAAGGGGCTGGTGGAATGGGTCGGCGCCATCCCGGTGCCCGGCAACGACAACAGCTATCCGGCAGCGGAGCTTGCGGAGATCGCCCGCGCCGAAGGCCTCGAAGCCGAGCCCGCGGGCGATCTGGCCGAGGCACTGGCCCTCAGCCAGGCACGGGCCACCGAGCCGACCCGGGTCCTGATCTGCGGCTCGCTCTACCTGGCCGGCGCCGTACTCGCCGCCGCGCGCACGGACGACTGACGGCGGGCCTACCGAACGGTCTCGTCCGGCCCTCTCCTTCCGGCCCAAGTGCGACATGCATCATGACCGCCCCCCTTCTCCGTCATTCCCGCGAAAGCGGGAATCCATTGGCGACTGCAGCAGAGCGGAGGCTTCGGACGGTGTTGCACGAGAGGGTCGGATTTGAGCCGATCATCCCTGCCGCGTGGCAACGTGGAATGGATTCCCGCTTTCGCGGGAATGACGGGAGAGGGGCAGAAACAGGGGTCAGACCCCTAAACCCCTACAGCCCGTAATAGGCCGGCGCGAAGAGCGAGAAGAAGACCCAGATCAACAGGATCAGCGGCAGCCCGCCGAGCACGAAATCCGCGAAGCGGTAGTGGCCGGGGCCCATCACCAGCAGGTTGGTCTGGTAGGCCATAGGCGTGGCGAACGAGTAGTTGAGCGCAATGATCAGCCCGTGCACGAAGGGGGTCGGATCGGCGCCGATCTGGGCGGCCGCCGCAACCGCCACCGGCGCCATCAGCGCGCCCGTCGCCTGGTTGCTGAGGAAGTTGGTCAGGATGGCCGTCAGCAGAAAGAGCGCCGACAGCAGCACGGCGGGCCCGTAGCCCGCGAAGCCCTCGACCAC
>JAKSBI010000580.1 GCA_022361215.1 Hyphomicrobiales bacterium
CCAGGGCGACGAACAGCAGGACGAAGGACAGGTTCACACGCCAACGCGACGCTTCGGGATAGAAGCCGTAGAGGAAAAGCTGGAAGCGCTCGGTGATGAAGGCCCAGCAGGCACCGTCGCCCAGTTGCTGACAGGCCTGCCGGCTGTCGGCCTCGAACACGGCGCCGCTCACCAGCCAGTGATAGGCCGGCGGGATCACCGTCCACAGGAACCAGACGCCGAGGAACGTCAGCAGGATGTTGTACCAGCCCGAGAACAGGTTCTTCTTCAGCCAGAAGAGCGGGCCCGAGGCCAGCATCGGCGGCGGCAGGTCCGGATGGGTGCCGGGCGCGTAGCTCTGTGCGGTTGTGTCCGTCATGCCCGCCCCCCTAGCGCTCCACCAGCGCGATTCTACGGTTGTACCAGTTCATGAACGCCGAGATGACCAGCGAGAAGATCAGGTACAGCCCGAGCACGATGATCATCGTCTCCATCTCCTTGCCGGTCTGCATCAAGGAGATGCCACCGATGGTGGCCACGATGTCCATGTAGCCGATGGCGATGGCGAGCGAGGAGTTCTTCGTCAGGTTGAGGTACTGACTGGTCAGCGGCGGCACGATCACGCGCAACGCCTGCGGGATGATGATCAGGTTGAGCGTGCGGCCGCGGTTCACGCCGAGCGCGAAGGCGGCCTCCCACTGGCCTTTCTTGACCGCGAGGATACCGGCGCGGACGATCTCGGCGATGAAAGCCGAAGTGTAGAGCGAGAGCGCCAGCCAGAGCGCCAGGAACTCCGGCCGCAGCACCATGCCGCCACGGAAGTTGAAGCCCCTCAGCGCCGGATAGTCCCAGGTGACCGGCACGCCGGTAACCAGCAGGATCAGCAGCGGGAAGCCGACGAGCGCGCCAAGGCAGATCCAGAACACCGGCAGGTGCTTGCCTGTCTCGTCCTGAACGCGCTGCGCGTGCCGGCGGAACACGATCACGAAGATGACCGCCGCGATGAAGGCGGCAACCACCCAGACGAAGGCGTCCTCGAAGATCGGCTTGGGGAGGAAGAAGCCGCGATTGGTGAAGAAGATGGTGTCGGCGAAGTTGGCCCAGTCCTGCGCCTGCTTCGGCCGCGGCAGGATGTTCACGATGATGCCGTGGATCAGCAGGATGTGCAGCAGCAACGGCACGTTGCGCGTGAACTCGATGAAGCAGTAGACGATCCGGTTGACCAGCCAGTTCGGCGACAGGCGGAGCACGCCCATGATGAAGCCGAGGATGGTTGCCAGCACGATGCCGCAGATCGCCACCAGCAGCGTGTTCAGGATCCCCACCAGACCGGCGCGCAGATGGCTGTGCTCGGCGGTGTACTCGATCAGGCGCTGGTTGATGTCGTAATGCGCCGGCTCGAACAGGAAATCGAAGCTGAACGTCTTGCCGAGCAGCCTCAGATTGGCCACCGCGTTCGAGCCGATATAGGCCACGAAGGCGAACAGCAGCGCCATGGTGAGGATTTGCAGGATGACCGACCGTGAGCGCTTGTCGTACCAGAGGCGCATGATCGGGTTGCGTTGACCCGCCTTGTCGTGTGGCAGGTCCGATCCGACTTCAACCGTTGTCACGAGAAGCCCCGTCCCTTGCTGCCATCAAAGATGGAATTGTATGCGGACGGCGCAGAATCTCAAAGGCAACTCTCAGTTGAGATCCAACACGGTCGCACAAGTCCATGTAGAACACGGCAATGACGCTGCGCCGGACTGGGTCCGGCGCAGCGTCATCGTGTTCGCGAGGGACGTCGGCCTAGCGGAACGGCGGCGAGTACTGCAGGCCGCCCTTGGTCCAGAGCGCGTTGACACCGCGCTCCAGGCCGATCGGCGTCTTCGGGCCGATATTGCGCTCGAAGATCTCGCCATAGTTGCCCACGGCCTTGATGACCTGGACGACCCAGTCCTTCTGCAGACCGAGCATGGCGCCGAGATCGCCGGCGCTGCCGAGCATGCGGTTGATCTCGGGATTCTTGCTGCCCTTGGCCATCTTCTCGACATTGGCCTGGGTGATGCCGAGTTCTTCGGCGCTGACGGTCGCGTTCAGCACCCAGCGGATGACGTCGCTCCACTGATCGTCGCCGTGACGGGTGGCGGGGCCGAGCGGCTCCTTGGAGATGATCTCCGGCAGGACGACGTGATCGTTCGGGTTGGTGAAGGTCGCGCGCGTGGCGGCGAGACCGGACCGGTCGGTGGTGTAGACGTCGCAGCGCCCGGCCAGATAGTTGGTGCGGGCCTCGTCGTTGGTCTCGATCGGGACCGGCTCATAACTGATGTTGTTGGCGCGGAAGAAGTCCGAGAGGTTCAGCTCCGTCGTCGTGCCGGTCTGGATGCACACCGACGCGCCGTCCAGCTCCTTGGCGCTCTTCACGTCGAGCTTCTTCGGAACCATGAAGCCCTGACCGTCATAGTAGTTGACGCCCTGGAACGCGAGCTTGACGTCGACGTCGCGCACATAGGTCCAGGTGGTGTTGCGCCAGAGCACGTCGCCCTCGCCCGAGTTCAGGAGCGAGAAGCGGGTCTTGCCGGTGGCGGGCTTGTATTTGACCTTGCTGGCGTCGCCGAAGACCGCAGCGGCCGTGGCCTTGCAGAAGTCCACGTCGAAGCCCTTCCAGGCGCCGGCCTTGTCGGTGAACGAGAAACCGGTCAGGCCGGTGTTCACGATGCAGACCAGCTCGCCTCGGGCGCGCACATCGTCGAGCGTGCCGGCGGATGCGGCGGTCGCAGCGACCATTGCCAAGGCGCTGGCAGCGCCCAGCAGTACTCGTCTCATAAACAGATCCTCCCTTTCAAGCTCGCAACACGGTACAACTCCGAAGAGCCGCCAATCCGGCTCTCCGGACCCGATAGCATCCTGCAAAGCGACACTTTAATGTCAACTCAAACGTCGCAGACAGCGGCATGTTGAAAAGTGTTTCGCTTTGTTTGGTTAGCGCGCTTACAGGAGCTCATCTATGGCCACACTTCGCATCGACCTCTATTCGGACACCCAGACCCGGCCGACCGAGGCCATGCGGGAGGCCATGGCACGGGCGCCCGTGGGGGACGAGCAACGTTTCGAGGACCCGAGCGTCAAGGCTCTGGTGACGCGCATCGCCGAGCTCCTGGGCAAGGAGGACGCGGTCTTCCTGCCGTCGGGCACCATGTGCAACCAGATCGCGGCCGTGGTGCACTGCGAGGCGGGCGACGAGATCATCGCCGACAGGACCGCGCACATTCTGAACAGCGAGGCCGGCGGCCAGGCGGTGCTGGCCCGGGCCACCGCGCGCATGCTGGATGGCGTGCGCGGCGTCTATTCGGCCGAGCAGCTCGAGGCCGTGATCCGGCCACCCAGCCGCTACGCGCCCCGCTCGCGCATGGTCACCGTCGAGCAGACCGCCAATCTCGGCGGCGGCACCGTCTGGCCCCTGGAGACCATGCAGTCCGTCGCCGAGGTCGCCAAGCGCCACGGACTCATCCTGCACATGGACGGCGCCCGGCTGCTCAACGCGGTCGTAGCCTCGGGCGTTGCCGCGCGAACCTATTGCGAGCCCTTCGACAGCGTCTGGCTGGATTTCTCCAAGGGGCTCGGCTGCCCGGTCGGCGCCATCCTGGCCGGACCGAAGCCCTTCATCGAGGCGGCCTGGCGCTGGAAGCAGCGCATCGGCGGCGCCATGCGGCAGTCGGGCGTGCTGGCCGCCGCGGCACTCCATGCCCTCGACCACCATGTCGACCGCCTGGCCGAGGACCACGCCAACGCCAAGCTGCTCGCCGAGCGCCTGGCCCAAGTGCCGGGCCTCGCCGTCGAGCCCGAGACCGTCGACACCAACATCGTGCTGATCGACGTCTCCGGAACCGGCCGCACCGCGCATGAGGTCCATGCGGCACTCATGGAGCGCGGCGTGCGCATCGGCGCCCTCGACGACGTCAGGCTGCGGGCGCTGACCCATCTCGACGTCAGCCGCGCGGAGGTCGCGGAGGCGGCGGATATCTTCGCTGGTCTGATCGGAGCGGCCGCTGCGGAATGAGCCGTCTTTCGATCTCCATCTTGGAAGCGCGGCACCTTAATGTCGTTGTCTTCAATAATCGCACGTCAGGCTATACGCCTATGTTCAGTGGAGAACAGGCTTTCGCTATTGCCGCGTGACCCCAGATCGATGCTCGCCTTAACTGTTTTGTGCTAGCGTCTCTTCGCGCTCCGCTCCGGCCACGAGACGCGATGACCGAGGTGTTCGGCGGCTTCGCCGCGGAATACGACCAGCACCGCCCCGGCTATCCCGATGCCCTGTGGAAACTCGTCCTCAGCGAC
>JAKSBI010000707.1 GCA_022361215.1 Hyphomicrobiales bacterium
CCCGCGCAGGCGCACCATGACGTTGTGCAGCCGGCGGTCGGCGGTGCCCTTCGGGCCGATGGGCGCGCTCTGGATCTCGGGCGTCAGCCCCAGATGCGTCAGCTCGGCGATCAGGTGCCGGCGCGCCTGGGTGTGCGCCGCGGAGCCCACCGGCCGCGGCGCCGCGGCGATGGCCTCCACATGGCGCATGGCGCGCTCGGCCGAGAAAACCGCCTCGTCCGCCGTTGCGGGCACCGGCGCCGGCGGCATCAGCGCCAGGATGGCGAGCAGCGGCGCCGCCACCAGAACCAAAAAAACACCGAGCAGACTCAAGACTCTCTTGCGCGTCACCGTTGGCCTCGCATCGCGGTCCCCCTATGGTCGGCTTCATGACACGCTCAATCGCTTCGAACAACGGCCGTGGCCGCCTTTCGGCAGGCTTGGCCCTCGGCCTCGGCCTTGCCCTCGCGGCGCCGGCGCTGGCCCAGGACAGCTTCGACCGGGCCCGGCCCGAGGCCGCCACCCAGCTCGACGCCAAGACGCTGGTCCGCGCCGAAAGACACATGGTCGTGGCGGCGCATCCGCTGGCCTCGGCCGCCGGCCGGGACATGCTGCGCAAGGGCGGCAGCGCCGTGGACGCCGCCATCGCGGCCCAGCTCGTGCTGAACCTGGTGGAGCCTCAGTCCTCAGGCATCGGCGGCGGCGCCTTCCTGCTGCATTGGGACGCCAAGGCCCGCGACCTCGCGAGCTACGACGGCCGGGAGACGGCGCCGGCCGCCGCCAAGCCCGACCGGTTCCTGACCGAGGCCGGCGCGCCCATGGGCCGCCGCGCCGCGGTGCTCAGCGGCCGCTCGGTGGGCGTGCCGGGCCTCCTGCGCATGCTGGCGCTGGCCCATGGCAAGCACGGCCGCCTGCCCTGGCGAGAGCTCTTCGCGCCGGCCATCCGCCTGGCCGAGGAGGGCTTCCCCGTCGGGCGGCGGCTGAACATGCTGCTCACCCGCGCCGGCCCCGAGCGCTTCGGGCCGACGGCGCGGCGCTATTTCTTCGATGCCGATGGCAAGCCCCGGCCCGTGGGGCACCGACTTCGCAACCCGGACTTCGCCGCCACGCTCAAGATGATCGCCGGAGGGGGCGCCGAGGCGTTCTACACCGGCGAGATCGCCGCCGACATCGTCGCCAAGGTCGCCGCCGCGCCGCTGAGCCTGAAGGACATGACGCTGGGGGACCTCGCGGGCTATGCGCCCAAGCCGCGTGCGCCCGTCTGCACAACCTATCGCCGGCACAAGCTCTGCGGCATGGGCCCGCCCTCCTCGGGCGGCCTCACGGTAGCCATGACCCTGAAGCTGCTGGAGCCCTTCGATCTCGGCACGGAGCCCCTCAACGCCGACGCCGCGCATCTGATCGCCGAGGCCCAGAAGCTCGCCTATGCCGACCGCGCCCGCTACATGGCCGACGACGATTTCGTGCCCGTGCCCAAGGGTCTCCTGGACGACGCCTATCTTACCGGCCGGCGCACGCTCATCGACGCCGAAAAGGCCATGCCCCGCCCCGCGCCCGGCCGCCCGCCGGGGGTGCGCCACGGCGCCTTCGGCCGGGACAACACGGTCGAGAACGTCGGCACCAGCCACCTCTCCATCGTCGATAGCGAGGGCAACGCCGTCGCCATGACCACGACCATCGAGGCGGGCTTCGGCTCCGGCTTCATGGTGCGCGGCTTTCTGCTGAACAACGAGCTGAC
>JAKSBI010000652.1 GCA_022361215.1 Hyphomicrobiales bacterium
CGCCGCACGAAGTTCAGGGACGACGTGAAGCTGCTCGCCGCCCATATCGCCGAGCACGACGTGGCCGCGCTGGTGATCGGCCTGCCGATCAATCTCGACGGCAGCGAGGGGCCGCGGGCCCAGTCGACGCGCGCCTTCGCCCGCAACCTGGCGGGCCATATCGACCTGCCGCTGGTCTTTTGGGACGAGCGCCTTTCGACGGCGGCGGCGGAGCGCGCGCTGCTGGAGGCCGACGCCAGCCGCAAGCGCCGCGCCGAGGTGATCGACAAAATGGCGGCGGCCTTTATCCTCCAGGGTGCGCTCGACCGCCTGCGCGTGCTCTCGGGCGACTGATCATCGGAGCTGAGCCCCTTGTCGGATCTGAGCACAACGGATCTCGCCGCCCTCGCCTGGTTCTTTATCTGCGTGCTGGGCTACAGCGCCCTGACACGCTACGGCCCGCTGGCGGACACCGGCATCGTGCGGGCCATCAACATGCGGCGCCTGCACTGGATGCAGAACATGGCCCGGCGGGAGAACCGCATGGTCGACGTCCAGGTCATCGCCGCGCTCTCGCGCGGCAACGGCTTCTTCGCCTCCACCGCGATCCTGGTCACCGGGGCGCTCGCCGCGCTCTTCGGCGCGGCCGACGACGTGCAGACCATCCTGCAGGACTTTCCTCATGTGGCGCGGATGACCCGCGCCGTCTGGGAGATCAAGGTGGTCTTCCTGATGGCGATCTTCATTTTCGCCTTCTTCAAGTTCGCCTGGGCGTTTCGGCTGTCCCACTACACGGCGATCATGCTGGGCGCCACGCCGATCGCCTCCGAGGCCGAGGAACAGGCGTGCCTGGACCACGCGGCGCGCACGGCGCGGCTGGCCGGCCTTTCCGGCGAGCACGCCAATGCCGGGCTCAGAGCCTACTATTTCGGCATGGCGGGCCTGGGCTGGTTCATTCACCCGGCCGTCTTCGCCGCCGCCGTCACAGTGGTCATCCTGGTGCTCTACCGCCGCGAGTATCACTCCCGCGCGCTGCGGATCATCTCCCCGGACCGATAGGCCAGCGGTGCCATGACGCGCGCATGGCGCGCGACCGGACCGGCGGCAGCGGCGGTCGCCACGCGTATCCTTCCGGCTTACATTGAAGCTCGCCGTATCACGAAGGTCTGCGCAGAAGGAGACCGCCCCATGACCCAGACCGAAACCGCCGGTGCCGGCCCGATCGGGCGGTCCCCATGACGGTCGCCTACGACATCCTCGCCACCGGCAGCAATCTCCGGCTGAAGCAGGACTTCCTCGGCATCTCCAGCATCGTGCTGGTGCATGCGGGCGGCGCCAAGATGCTGTTCGACACCGGCGGCTACATCGCGCGCTACGGCCTGCTCGACGCGCTGAAGGCGCGCGGGCTCGCACCCGGCGACATCGACGTCGTGTTCCTGTCGCACCTGCATTTCGACCATTCCCAGAACATCGACCTGTTCCGCGGCGCCCGGGTGCTGGTCAGCCGCGAGGAATGGGCCTATGCGGAAGCCCCGCACGCCGACGACCTGTTCATGCCCTGGCAGATCCACCACGAGCTCGAAAGCCACAATCTGGAGCTGATCGAGGGCGAGGGCGAGATCGCCCCCGGCGTCGGCTTCTTCCCGGCGCCCGGCCACACGCCCGGCTGCTATGCGGTCCGTCTCGAGACCGGCGAGCACGGGCCCGTGATTCTCGCCGGCGACGCCATCAA
>JAKSBI010000816.1 GCA_022361215.1 Hyphomicrobiales bacterium
CATGTAGTTGATCTGGCCGGACAGCTTCACGGAAACCTTGCGGTTGCCCTTGCGAACGGTCGTAGCCTCGAGCTCGGCGACACGCTCCTCGAGGTCCGCACAGCAGTCGCCGCCGAGATCGGCCGCTTGAGCCGGTGTCAGCGCCAGACCGCCCGCGAACAGACCGGCCGCCGCTGCAATGGCGAAGCGACTCGTTGTCTTCTTCAGTCCCCCAATCATGTCCATCTCCACTGTTAGACCAATGTGTTCCATTCAGCTCAGCTCAAGCACCTGCTACGTTCTGACTGTGGTACCGGGTGACCGGTGAAGGGTTGTGCCCCGCCCGTTTGCTGAACGTGGCTTCCACCCCTAGGCAAGAGGGAAAGCGCCGTAAATAAAAATGCTAAGCGAAAAAAGAATTCTGACGGGCGCTGTTGTATTTATGTCACGCGGAATAAGACCAAAAACTGGGATTTTTACGGCTCTAAACGATCTGTACTGATCATGATGAAATCATTTTAAGATATTGAAATGCAAGATTTTTTTTATTATCCGTCAACTGACGTTCGTACACACTGCTCCGTATGCGCTGATTGGTGTACGTCTTAATCTCCAAACTGCGACGCATGCTGATGTTTCACCGACAGCGCCCCTTGCACCTCCGATATTGTGCTCCGGTGGCGATTCCCCATGCCAAAAAGAAAGGAGCCGCCCGGGTGGGCGGCTCCCTGTAACGTTCGGTCTGTTTCGGTCGGCTTAGAACTTGAGCCTGCCGCCGACGGACAGGAACCAGAACTCTTCGAGAGGCAGGTTCGCGGAAACCGCGTTGACCGGATCGGTGATCGTGGCTTGCGGATCGAATTGCACGAAGTTCACCCAGACCTGCATCGCGGCCTTGTCGATGTCCTGCACGATGCCGGCACCCCAGAAATCCACCTCGGTGTCCGAGAAGAACGCTGCGCCAGGAACGAAGCTCGCCGAGTAGGTCGGCACGTTCTGGTTCTCCAGAGCACCCTCGAACCAGCCGTACTCACCGTAGATGGTGGTGGCGCCCAGGTTCTTGGCCAGCCAGCGACGCTTGACGCCGAGCTGGAAGTAGTAGTGCTCCCGGTCGCCGTCCGTCAGGCC
>JAKSBI010000250.1 GCA_022361215.1 Hyphomicrobiales bacterium
ATCCGGCGCTTCTCCGACTATTTCGAGACCGTGCGCCGGCAGTACCGCGCCTTCGAGAGCGATCTCCTGTCCGGCGCCTCCGAGGTCTATCTGCACGAGATGCCGGGCGGCCAGTTCACCAATCTGAAGGAGCAGGCCCGCGCCCTCGGTCTCGCCGAGCGCTGGCACGAGGTGGCGGCCACCTATGCGGTGGTGAACGACATGTTCGGCGACGTGGTCAAGGTGACCCCCACCTCCAAGGTCGTGGGCGACATGGCGCTCTCCATGGTGTCGGCCGGGCTGACGCGAGAGGACGTGGAGAGCCCGGACCGGGAGATCGCCTTCCCGGAGTCCGTCGTCGCTCTCTTCCGCGGCGAGATCGGTCAGCCCCATGGCGGCTTCCCCAAGGCCTTGCAGGAGAAGATCCTGAAGGGGCAGCCGGCCATCGCCGTGCGCCCTGGCGCCGAGCTGCCGCCCGCCGACCTCGACGCCGAGCGGGCCGCGGCGGCGGAGGCCGCCGGCCGCGCCATCACCGACGAGGAGCTGAGCTCCTATCTGATGTATCCGAGCGTCTTCACGGACTATGCCCGCTTCCGCGCCGACAACGGCCCGGTGGAGGTGCTGCCCACGGACACCTTCTTCTACGGCATGACGCCGGGCCAGGAGATCGCGGTGGATCTGGAGCCGGGCAAGACCCTGGTGATCCGCTGCCAGGCCGTCGGCGAGACCGACGAGGACGGCGACGTGCGTGTGTTCTTCGAGCTGAACGGCCAGCCGCGCATGGCCAAGATCGCCGACCGCAAGGCCAAGGCCGCCGTCGTCAGCCATCCCAAGGCCGAGGAGGGCAACCCGGACCATGTGCCCGCGCCCATGCCCGGCGCCATCGCCACCGTCGCCGTGGAGGCGGGCCGGTCCGTGCGCGCCGGCGATCTGCTGGTGACCATCGAGGCCATGAAGATGGAGACGGCGATCCACGCCGAGCGGGACGGTCGGGTCAAGCAGGTGCTGGTCGCCACCGGCGACAAGGTCGACGCCAAGGACCTGCTGGTGGCCTTCGAATAACCGGCCCCCCGCCTCCCGGTGGTTTGAGGTGACAGCGCTCCCGTAATCGTTACATTTCTGGCATCCAAGAACGGGAGTCCTGGATGACGCCTGCCACCCGCTACACCGAGATGATCCGGGAGTTCTTTCGGCTGGAGTCGGCCGGCGGCCTGCTGCTGGTGGCCGCCTCCGTGCTGGCCGTGGCCATGGCCAACTCCCCGCTCGGGTCCTTCTACCAGGCCTTTCTCGACACCAGGCTGGAGGTCCGCGTTGGCGCGCTCGAGATCGCCAAGCCGCTGCTGCTCTGGATCAATGACGGCCTGATGGCGGTGTTCTTTTTCCTGGTCGGGCTGGAGATCAAGCGCGAGTTCCTGGAGGGCGAGCTGTCCAGCCCGGCGCGCATCGCCCTGCCGGGCATCGGCGCCATCGGCGGCATGGCCGTCCCGGCGCTGATCTATGTGGCGCTGAACTGGGAATCGTCGGAGAACCTGAACGGCTGGGCCATCCCCGCGGCCACCGACATCGCCTTCGCGCTCGCCGTGCTCTCGCTGCTCGGCGACCGCATCCGCACCTCGCTCAAGGCGCTGCTGCTGGCCATCGCCATTTTCGACGATCTCGGCGCCATCATCATCATCGCGCTGTTCTATACCCAGGAGCTCTCGGTGGGCGCGCTGTTCGGCGCCGCGGTGCCGCTGGTCGCGCTCGTCGTGGTCAACCGGCTCGGCGTCCAGCGCCTCGCGCCCTACGTGCTGCTCGGCATCGTGCTCTGGGTGCTGGTGCTCAAGTCGGGCGTGCACGCCACCCTGGCCGGCGTCGCCACGGCGCTGGCCATCCCGTTGACGCCCAAGGGCGACGGCAGGGCCTCGCTGCTGAAGCATGCCGAGCACGCGCTGCATCCCTGGGTGGCCTTCGCCATCCTGCCGCTCTTCGCCTTCGCCAATGCGGGTGTCTCGTTCGCCGGCATCGGCCTTGCGAGCCTGGCGGAGCCGGTCAAGCTCGGCATCTCGCTCGGTCTCTTCGTCGGCAAGCAGGTCGGCGTCTTCGGCACCATGTGGCTGGGCATCGTGGCCGGCTTCGCCACCATGCCGCGCGCCACGAGCTGGATGCAGCTCTACGGCGTGGCGCTCCTGACCGGCATCGGCTTCACCATGAGCCTCTTCATCGGCTCGCTCGCCTTCGAGCACAGCGCCTTCGACGCGCCCATCCGCCTCGGCGTCATCGTCGGATCGCTCGCCTCCGCGCTGATGGGCTACACCGTCCTGCGCCTGGTGACCGAGCCCGGCGCCGGCGAGGGGCCCGGCCTGTAGGACGGCGCCGCCGCGCGCCAAATCGCCCCATGGGGCGCCGTTCGCCTTGCCATCGCCTGTCTCATTACTGATAATGTCGCCCGCCGCAACGACACCACGACACCAAGGTGGGGGGGGGCTCGAAAAAGCCAAGATGCGGGAGGAAATCGCTGTGTTGAAGATGGAGGATTGCGTCGCCTTTTGCGGGCTGACGGAAGCCGAGGTGCGCGCCGTTGCCGAGCACGAGCACATGCCCGTGATGGCGGCGACCGCCTATGCCGAGCACCTTCTCAACCAGGAGAAGGGTGCCGAGAAGATCCGAGACATGATTGTCGACGACATTCGCCTGGCGCTGGGCCGCGACGATCGCGCCCATGCGGACGAGCTGCGCGTCACGCTCCGCCGCTTCCTGGAGGGCCATCCGGAGGCGGGCGGCGGCGCTGAGGTTCCGTAGCGCCCGAGAGCTGCCGGACGGCGACAGCGCGCTCAGCTGTAGCGGGCGCTTCCGATGGTGTGGCCGCCGTCGACCACCAGCGTCTGGCCGGTGACGAAGCGCCCGGCCGGCGCGGCCAGGAAGACCGCCGCGCCGGCGATGTCCTCCGGCTCGCCGAGACGCCCGATCGGGTAGGACGCGACGGCCCGCGCATGGGCCTCCGGATCTTCCCAGAGCACCCGGGCGAAGTCCGTGCGCACCAGCCCCGGCGCGATGCAGTTGACCCTTATGTTGGCGTGGCCCCACTCCACCGCCAGGTTGCGCGCGAGCTGCATGTCCGCCGCTTTCGAGAGCCCGTAGGCGCCGAGCTTGTCGTTGCCCTTCAGCCCGCCGATGCTGGAGACGATGACCACGGCGCCGTCCTGCCGCTCGGCCATCTGCGGCAGCACCATGTTGCAGAGCCAGAGATTGCTCTTCACGTTGGTGTCCATGATCTTGTCGTAGGCCGCGTCCGGGATCTCCGCCAGCGGCCCGTAATAGGGGTTCACCGCCGCGTTGCAGACCAGCACGTCGATGCGCTCCCAGGCGTCGAGAGTGGCGTCCACCAGGGCCCGGAGCTCGTCCCGGTGCGAGATGTTGCAGGGCACCGCCATCGCCGCGCCGCCGTCCGTGCCGATCGCTGCGGCCACCTCCTGGCAGGCCTCCGCCTTGCGGCTGGAGATCACCACCTTGGCGCCCGCTCGCGCCAGCGCCTCGGCGATGGCCCGGCCGATACCCTTGGTGGAGCCGGTGACGATGGCGACCTTGTCCGTCAGGTCGAAAAACGGGTGACGTGTCACGGGAGCTGTGGTCCTTTTGCCGACAAGGTTCTAGCGACTGTTGAGATACTATGACCAGTCTGCTGCCAGCACAAAACCGGCCGCCACATTGGACGGAATGGGTGCGGTGCGCCCTGGCACCCCCGGTGTTCGGCGCCTTGGACAATCGTCTGTCGCTCGACGCCTACATGGCGGGGGAAGGCTGGATGATCGGCGACGTCGTCGAGCTGCGCCGGCCGCTGCGGCCGGCGGCGTCGGGCGAGATTCTCCGCTTGAACAACCTGAGCCCGACCAAGTCCCGCTACAAGGACAAGTTCCACACCGAAAGCGTGCTGGTCGGGATCGGCCGTCGGGGCGCTTACGTCGCGCCATCGCGCTTGCACCTGCTGCGCCGCCCGACGACGTATCGCGACCGCTACATCGCTTGGTTCGAATGGGGCGATGAGGACGACTATTGGCAGACCGAGGCCGCGTCGGATCCCTACGCCGACTTCGACGAGGCTGCCTTTCCGGACTGGACCGTCGCCCGGTCATTCGGCGACGGCTTGAAGATCGCCTTCTCGGAGAAAGACGATCCGCTGGCGCGACGCTACTTCGAGCGCGCGGCGCGCCAGGCGCGCCATGTGCTGGAGCGCCGGCTGATCGAGCAAAAGTCGCAAGCGCCGTCGGCCGAAGCCAAGGACCTGGCTTACATGCTGCTGTTTCGCACGCTCGCCACCGCGCTCGTGGGCGAGGGGTGCGAGGCCGCCGACCTGCTGAAGGCGGCCCGTGGCCTGGAGCGCTGGTGCGCCGACGTCGCGCCCGCCTATTGGGACGGCTGGGAGAAGCAGAGGTATCTGTGGGCCGTGATGCTGGCGATGATCGCCGGCGACATGGACTATGCGAGGACGCTGCTCAAGACCGGGAGACGCTTCACCGACAGCGAGGACCATCTCCGGCTCCTGAGGAAGCTCGCCCGCAAGACGGTCGCGCCGCACACCGACCCGGACCTGGTCCGGCGCTGCCGGAGCTTCTTCGACCTCATGCGCCATCCCTACGTGTCGTGCCACCGGGACGTGTATGACGGCTCCATGACGGCGCTGTTGTGGAGCGTGCTCATCGCCAGGTTCATAGAGCCGCGACAGGACACGGTGGATTGGTGGGCGGCCGTGCGCGCCGTATCGATGTAGGCGTCTCTCGGCCCGCAACCTAAAACGGCGGCCCCTTCAGCTCGACCGTGTTGCCGTCCGGGTCCTGGATGTACATGGACGGGCCCTGGCCCTCGGCGCCGTAGCGCGAGGCGACCTCGCCGGCCTCGATGCCGTGGCTTGCCAGATGCGCGCGCAGGGCCGCCTCGTCGAAGGGCTCGATGCGGAGCGCGAAGTGGTCCACGTTGCGCGTGGTCCCCTGCGCTTCCGCGTCGACCGGCATCAGATCGATGAGCGAGGCGCCCGCACGGAGCTGCACCAGATTGATGGCATCGACGCGCCGTTCCTCGGTACAGCCGAGCACGCCGCAATAGAACGCGATGGCCCGGTCGAGATCGGCCACGCAGACCACCACGTGATCGAGATGCTTGATGGAGAACGTCATGCGCTGAACCTCCTGGTGGGCCGTCCCCTCACGTCACGATGAAATCGAGCGACGCCGCGGACAGCGGCTCGGCGCCCGTCTCGGTCACCAGCGACGTGCGGCCGAGCGTGGCGGCGAGGCCGGCGTCGCTGTCGAACAGGATCATATGCAGAAAGAACACCATGCCCGGCGCGGCCTCCACCGGGTTGCCGGCGTAGAGCATGGGCCAGTCCATCCAGTTCGGCGCGAAGGTGGTGCCGAGGCTGTAGCCGCAGGCGTTGAGGCGATGGGCCGCGAGGCCCGCCGCGTCGAGCACCCGGGCGTGGGCGTCGAACACCGCCCCGATGGGGTCCCCCGGCCGCAAGGCCGCTTCGCTGGCCAGGAGCGCGTCGCGGGCGGCGCCGTAGAGGAACCGCTGGCGCTCCGGCGCCGGGCCGACGCGGATCGTGCGCATCAGGCAGGCGTGATAGTGGCGGTAGACGCCGGCGAACTCGAGGGTGAGCTGGTCCTCCG
>JAKSBI010000897.1 GCA_022361215.1 Hyphomicrobiales bacterium
CGTTCCGGCAGTGTTTGTCTCGACCCCGCATTGGCGAATTTCCGAAGAGTCCGCCCGGAATGATCGCCGCCGTACCCCGGACCCGGGGCACCGCACGACCATGTCGTGCCGGCGGCGATTGCCCTCTTTGGTCCAAGTCCCACGTCAGCGAACGCCGTACCGAATCCAACTCGATAGGTGTGCCCGCCAGCCGCGATAGCCAAGGACAATGACCCATGGCGAAGGCAGAATCAAACGCTGATTGGCTGGCCTCTGCAACATTCCGGTGCCGTGGCCGTCATGACTTCACAAGTCATGTTCTGGTGTTCGGCTTTAACGGTCTGAACTTGCATATCCTGTGGACAACGAAAAGGAGGAAAAGACACCCATGCGGCGACCGGGCCTGATAACTGTCGGGGTCGAGCCGTACGTCTGTGCGAATATTAAGACGAGCGGTGAGTCGTCATCGCCGGCAGGCGTCCCGGCCGGCAGAGAGCTCGGTGCGATCCGCGTCAGTCGCCTCTCGGCGGACGCAGGATGTACATCACCAGCCAGATCGGCACCGTGACGAGGCCGCCCAGGATGATGTGGGGCAGGGCCCAGTGGAAGCCGCGGTTGATGTAGCTGACGATCTGCTCGGGCGTCAGGCCCAGATCCTTGAGGATCTGCTCGGGCGTGATGCTCAGGCTCGACAGCGCCACGCCGACCAGAAGCGAAGCCACCAGGATCTTGATGAATGTTGTGAGCAGGCGGAACGTCATCGCGTCAGCCCCAGGCATCCGACGGACTCGCGTCCGATTCGATGCCGAGTCTAATGCGTTTTCCCCGGAAGTGGAATCGCCCGGCCGCGCCGGTCGGGAGGCGCTACTGCCGTCCCTGTCCGGGCTCGGCGGCGGGCTCCGAGACCGGCTTGCCGGCCAGCCAGTCGGCGAAGCGCCGCTTCAGATCGGCCTCGCGCTCCGACCACCAGATGCCGTCGGTCTTCAGGGCGCGCTGGAAGTTGCTCGACACCGTCGGAACGTAGGGCGACATGTCCACATTGACCTCCGCATGCTTGCCGATCAGCGCCAGCGCCGACTTGCGCATCGGGCCGTAGGGGAACCAGCGCGTCTGCTCGGCCAGCCGGTCCGGCCGGGTCGCGAAGGCGATGAACCGTCGCGCTGCCTGTTTGCGGGCCGCGGCCTTGGGGATCGCCCAGAAATCGAGGTCGTAGATCTGAGCGTCCCAGACCAGGCCGAACGGCTGGTTGTCGCCGACGATCACGTTGAAGGCGCGGCCGTTGAAGGCGACGGCCATGCTGGCCTTGCGCTCCTTCAGCAGCTTGAGGGGCTCGTGGGAGGCCTGCGACCAGACGATCTGATCCTTGATCCGGTCGAGCATGGCGAAGGCGCGGGTCACGCCCTCCTCCGTCGACAGCGTCCGGTAGACGTCGTCGGGCGCCACGCCGTCGGCCATCAGGGCGAGCTCGAGCGTGTATCTCGGTCCCTTGGTCAGGACGCGCTTGCCGGGAAATCGCTTGAGATCGAAGAGGTCCTCGGCCTTGCCGGGCGCGCCCTTCTTGAAGGCGCGCCTGTCGAAGACGATCAGGGACGACCAGGCGACGCTGGCCACGCCGCACTGGTGCAGCGCGCCGGGCAGGAAATCGTCATCGACGGCGGCGCCGTTCGCGGACACCAGTTCGGACGCGTCGATGGCCTCCAGAAGCCCGTCCCGGCAGGCCCTCTCGACCGCGGCAAAGCCGAGATCCACCACGTCCCACGCCGCCGACGGCGAGGCGGGCGCCGGCTTCAGCGTGTCCAGCTTGCCGCGATGCGTGACGAGATTGATCTTGATGCCGGTCTCGCGCTGAAAGGGGCGAAAGAACGCGACGTCCTGCGACTGGCTGTAGGCGCCGCCCCAGGACGCCACGGTCAGCTCCGTGGCCTCGGAGGGCGCCGTATCGCCGGCCGTCCCGATGCCGTCCTGGTCCGCCCCGGTCTGCGCCAGACCGGCGACCGGCAGCCAGATCAGGAGGGCTGCCGCAGGCAGCGATCTGAACGTCCCGGACATCTGCATGGGAATTGGCCTCCTCATGTGCCGAAGTTCGCGACGTTGGCACATTCAGAGCAGTGCCGCCATCGATTCGCAACAGAGTCTGGAAGCACGGACGAGAGAGACTACTGCGCGGCCGCGCGGCGTGCGGGCGGGCGCATGGTTGCGGCGCGCCTCTTCTCGAGGCGGATGACCGGCTCCGACAGCGGTCCGCTGATCACCAGGGCGTCCGCAAGCCGGGCGACGAAGGCACGCACCTCCGGCAGTGGGCCCGCCGTCTTGCGGGCCAGCGAAAGCCGCCAGTCCAGCCGTCGCGAGGCCAGGTCGATGGTCCCTTCGCCGGTGATGGTGGTCTCCCCCGTCTGCATCTTGAAGCTGTCGGTGCGGGCGCTGCCTTTGTCCAGCTCGAAGTCGGCCGCGAGACTTTCGAAGCGGGTGGGCGTGCCGGTCACCGAGGACCAGCCCCGCAGGTCGCCCTTGCGGGCCTGGGACAGCACCTTGGCGAGGTCCACATTGGTCTGGCCCTCGCTAAGGGCGACCGTCAGCCGGCCGCCGAGCCGCTCCAGAAGCTCGCCGCTGTTCCGCCCTTCGCTGGTCAGGCTCATGGTGACGTCGGCGGTGCCTTCCACGGGGCTGGTCGCCGCGAAGGACGTGATGCAGTCCTGCGCGGAGGCGCCGGTCATGGTGGCCGAGACGTCGAAGCGGGGCAGTGGCAGCGCGGCGTCCAGCTCCAGGCGGCCGTCGCCCTTGCCGCCGCACAGATCGAACACGGCGAAATCCCCGGACAGCTTGCCGGCCTTGAGCGAGACGGAAAAGGCGCTTTGCGCGAGCGACAGCGCAGCCGCCCGAACCCGCGTCGTCGAGACGCGCAAGTCGAGGTCCAGATGATGCAGGATGGGAAAATCGAGGCGGACCGGCTGTGCCTTGCCCTTGCCTGCCTTCGCCTCGCCGCTCCCCGACGGCGTCAGATAGGGCGCCAGATCGAGCGTGTCGAGCGCCAGCGTCCCTTCGATCGCGGGCCGGGGCCCGTCGAACTTGAGGGCCACGGCGCCGAGCGCCTTGTTGCCGTCGAGCGCGAAGGTCCCGTCGTCGAAGGCGATGCGCCGGCCCAGCCAG
>JAKSBI010000470.1 GCA_022361215.1 Hyphomicrobiales bacterium
ATCGAGAGGCAAATGGCATGGATTGCCGGGTCAAGCCCGGCAATGACGACGGTTGGGTATGGGCGTCGCTCAAATTCCGGACACCACTGCGCTTTCGCGGGAATGACGGGGAAGGTCGCGGTCGCCGGTCTTTCTCGATCGATGCCGCGATTGTGTATAGGGGTGTGATCCCAATTTTATGACGGCCTACCAGCGGTTGCCGGTCGGGCATAAAAAAAGAACCGGTCCGTTTCCTACGGACCGGTTCATTCCCTGCTTCAAGACGAGCCTGAACCCCCTCAATCATCTCAGCCCAGGTTCCGGCTCACCCCCCCATTTTAACTCCCTGCTTCACCGCGTTGCCTTCGGCCCTTACCGGGTTCGGATACGGCCCCCCGCCGTGTCCCTGCCGTTCTTTTCGCGCCCCCCAGCGCTATTGTTTATCTGCCACAGTTATCTCAAAGGTGACGCAGAATTTCAACACTGGATGCGCGATTCCGCGGGGCAGCGGCCGACCGGCCCGAAAGGCCGGTCGGCCGGCCGCCAAAGGCACGAAACGAGCGAATTCGGTCACCGGCGTTGCATCACTTTAAGGTAGGGTATTCAGATTCCTACGACTTTTTTTGAGACTGGTTTATGAAATTGGTAAACGCGCTGGATTCGCCGTCTTGGAAAGCGCGATCCGAGTGTCGGCGCCGCTCTCCGGCTGTCGATTTCCAAGCTAGTGTTGCAGATTTGCCACGGGTCTCGATCGCCCATCGAGACCGATGCCGGCGCGAGCTGCCGACTCGCGGCGCCGGCGGGCGGGCGCCGAAGCCCTCTCAGGCCGTCTGGCGCGCCGCTTCGCCCCCGGCCACAGGCGCCGCCTCGGCCAGGAAGGCTTCGATGCGATCGATGGCGCAGGCGATGTTGTCCAGGCTGTTGGCGCAGGACAGGCGGATGAAGCCGGCGCCCTCGGCGCCGAAATCGGTACCCGCAATGGTTGCAATACCCGCCTGCTCCAACAACTGGGTGGCCAGGTCGCGCTCGTTCCAGCCGGTGCCGGTGATATTCGGGAAGGCGTAGAAAGCGCCTTTCGGCACGGCGCAGCGGAGGCCGTCGACCGCGTTCAGGCGCTCCGCCACGAAGGCGCGGCGCTCGTCGAAGGCCGCGACCATCTCACGGACGCAGTCCTGCGGGCCCTCCAGCGCCGCGATGCCCGCATACTGGGTGGCGGCATTGACGCAGGAGTGGCAGTTCACCGCCAGCCGCCGCATGTGGTCGACCGCCGCCTCGGGCCAGACGCCGTAGCCCATGCGCCACCCAGTCATGGCGTAGGTCTTGCTCCAGCCATCGAGCAGGATCAGCCGCTCGCGCAGCTCCTCGAAGGCCAAAAGGCTCTGATGCGCGAGCCCGTCATAGGTCATCTGCCCGTAGATCTCGTCGGACAGGATGGCCACGTCGGGCCAGTCGCGCAGCCCCTCGACCAGGCGCTCGATCTCATGCGCCGGCGTGACGCCGCCGGTGGGATTGGCCGGGCTGTTCAGCACGATCAGCGAGGTGCGCGGCGTGATCCGCTCCAGCACGTCGTCGGCCGAGAACCCGAAGCCGTTCTCCTCGCGGATCGGCAACGGCACCGCTTTGGCCGGGCTGTACTCGATCATGGACTGGTAGATCGGGAAGCCCGGGTCCGGGAAGACGATCTCCGCCCCCTCCTCCGCAAACATCAGGATGGCGAAGAACATGGTCACCTTGCCGCCCGGGACCACGACGATGCGGTCGGGGTGCACGTCGACGCCGAGCCGGCGCTGAATGTCGGCGGCCACCGCCTCCCGGAGCGCCGGGATGCCGACCGCGGGCGTGTAGCCGTGATGGCCGTCCCGGAGCGCCTTGGCGGCGGCCTCGACGATGTGCGGCGGCGTCTGGAAGTCCGGCTGGCCGATGCCGAGATTGATGATATCGCGCCCCTGCGCGGCCAGCTCGGCCGCGCGGGCCAGCACGGTGAACGCGTTCTCGTCTCCGAGACGCGCGAGATTGCTCGCAAGCTTCAACATCAGTCCCCCGGCGGCCGGGCGGCCGCCGCCATGCAAGGTTCAAACGGTTTTATCGATCTTCCGGACGGAGTCTAGCGGCGCAGGCTGATGTTGGCCATGTTCGTATACTTGCCGGTCCCGGCGTCGAACTGGGTGATGCTCACCGTGTGGCTGCGCCCCCGGATGTTGATGGTCATGCGGCCGCTGAACTTCTCGCCCGATATGAAGACGTTGATGCGGTTGGTGGAGTAGGAGCCGTTGGCCCCGCCGCCCACATTGTAAGTGTTCTCCCGCCAGCTTCCGGAGACCTTGCCCGCGCTTCGGCCGCTCGACAGCTTCAGCTTCGCGTTGGCGTTGATGCGGTAGTCCGTTCCGGCGCATGTGATCGACTGGGTGACGCTGGCGCCGGCGACACCGTAGCTCACCCGGCAGGCGACCTTCTCGCTGGCGCCGCCCACCGGCGAGACGACCCCGCCGCCCCGCCAGGAGCCTTTCAGCTTGTTGAAGGCGTTCGCGCTTACAGGCGTCGCGCTCGCGCCAAATGCACTCCCCGCCAGCAGAGCAACAGCGGCGAGACGGAAATGCGCTGTGATGGATCGGGCCTTCATCTTTCCTCCTCTGGATCCTGCGTCCCTTCCATACATTGGCACATTAAGATTTTTGAGACTATTTGGTTTGCCACAGACACGCAGCCGAACACGGCCTCGCGGTTGGCGCGACCTGAAGCGCTAGAGCATGTCTCTTGTCCCGAAACCGGTGGTCCACTTTCGGGAGACATGCTTTAGGGCTCAGCGGCCGAGCTCCTGGGCCAGCACAGCCGGCTGACCGCCCGCCTTGTACTGATAGTCGACGGCCTTTTCCGTCAGCCACACGCCGATCAGAAAAAGGGCTATCCCCGCCGGCACATCCACGAAATGGTGCCCGCCATGTATCAGTGTCCCCGGCAGGATCAGCAGATTGACCACGATGTAGACGGGAAACAGCCAACGGATCGTACGCGCGCAGTAGACCGCAAGGCAGGCCAAGGCGGCGTGGTAGGACGGGAAGCCGATCAGGCCCTTGACCTCGCTCGGCGACAGCAAGCTCGGTCCCTCCTGGGCCATGCGGACCAGCTCGCGCCCATAGGATGTCCCGACGACAGGATCGGCGGCACGCTGCACGTCCTCCGGCAGCGTGAACAGCGCGCTTGGCCCGTGGGAGGGAAAGACGCCCCAAAAGGCGACCACCATCGTGGCCGTTATCGCCAGACAGACCAGGAGCACATGCAGCGCGCGCACCTGCCCGGAAAGGCCGAGAACGACGACGAGCAGCGCGAGCTGCGGCATCGTGGACATATAGGCGTAGCGCGTCACAGCGTTGAAGATCGGGTGCTCGGCCCCGAACGCGACCATGTCGGGCCAGTGGTAGCCGAACAGCGCGTCGATCCGCACCAGCAGCTCATCGATCATGGGGCGCTCGATGGGCATCAGCAAATAGTTGAACACGGACATCGATGCCGTGAACAGGATCATGATGCTGGTGCAGGTCAGGGCGGCACCGAGGCGCGCGCTCCGTCCCGAGCGGCGATAGAGCTGACCCGCCGCAAAGGCGACCAGCGCCACGCCGAAGACCAGCCCATAGCCCGACCAGTCGACCTCGATGCCGCGATAGGCGATCTGGACGAGGTCGACCGCACCCACCACCAATGCAATGGAAATGACGGCTTTCTCGGCAGGCCAGATGTCGAGCTGCCACACTTTTGCCGGGCGCACCGGTTCACTCCCGTGAGTTGACCCGGCCAAACGCTAACAGGGCTCTGTTAAGAAAGGGAAAAGCGGTCCGGTGCGAGCGCGGAGCGCGGCCGGCCTGCAGCAGGTCTCAAGCCTCCCTGCGAACCAGGCCGAGCTTGCGCAGGCCAAGAACGATCGCCGGCAAAATCAGCATATCACCGATCAAAGCGGCCGCCAGGACCGCGGCGAACAGCTTTCCAAACAATCGCATGGCCGGCAAATCGCTCAAGATGGTCACGGCCAGGCCGGCCACCAGAACCAGCGTGGTGAGCACGAGCACCGGCCCGATGCGCGAGATGGTCTGGTAGACCGCTTCGGACAGCGACTCGGTCCGGCCGCTTTCGATATTGAGCCGGTTGAGGAAATGGATGGTGTCGTCGACGGCGAGACCGAAGGCCACCGTGAGCGAGATGACGCTGGCATATTCCAGCCCGCCGCCGCTCAGATAGATCACGGACCCCGCCGCCACGATCGGGAACAGGTTCGGCACGATGCTGAGCACCAGGATGCGCCACGAGCGGAAGGCGGCCCCGATCAGCACGATGACGACCACCACCGCCACCATCAGGCCGCGGTTGAGCTGGCTGATCATGTTCGAGCTTTGCAGCGCCGAGACCGCGGTCAGGCCGGTCACCGTGAACTCGAAATCCGGATAGGCGCCCCGCAGCCCGGCGAGAATCCTGTCGAGGTCCCGCAGGACGGGGACCGAATCCTCCGCGTCCAGGTTCGGCAGCCGGCCCGTCACCAGGGCCGCGCGTGCGTCCCGGTTGAGGAAGCGGCCGGAGAGATGCTCCGGCAGCCGGCCGATATAGTCGGCCAGTTTCTCGGGGCTGGCTTCGCCGATATCCTCCAGCCAGCGGCGCAGCGTCTCGGCCGACCAGACATTGCCGACGCCCGACTGCTTCTCCAGGAGGTCGTGCGTCCTGGAGATGGCCTCGATCACATCGGGCGAGGTGATGGACTTGCCGTCGGGCCAGCGCAGCATGACGTGCACGGGGTGCGCGCCGGTCAGCTTCTCGTCCAGCCGCTCGGAGGCCGCGACGGACTGTTTGGTGTCGGGGACCTGGTCGCTCAGCCGATAGCGGGGCTCGAGCTGCAGATGCAGCGCCGTGAACACGACCAGGAGCGCAAGGCCCGCCCACAGCACCGGCGTGTGTCGCGGCTGCAGCCACTCCGCCAGCCGCTCGCAGCCGTTCTCCAGCCGGGTCAGGGCGTGGTGACGGCTGCCCTCGGAGCGCAGGAACTCCGCCTCGTCCTTGAAGAGCAGAACCACCAGAGTCGGGACCAGCACGATCACGGCGACGAACGCCAGCAGCGTCGCGATCGCGGCCGCTACGCCGAAGGTCCGGATCAGCCCGGAATCCGTCAGCGTCAGGGCCAGAAACGCCGTCGACGTGGTGAGCGAGGTGAGCACGCAGGCCGGCCCCACCGTCAGGATGGCGTGCTTGGCCGCGGACAGCCTGTCCTGCCCCAGCTTCAGCCGCCGCCGGATCGAGAACACCATGTGCATGGAGTCCGTGAAGGCGATGACCATAACCAGCGGCGGAATCACGTTAATGAAGGTGTTCAGCCTCAGCTCCAGCCAGCCGAGCAGGCCGAGCGCCCACAGGACGGAGATGGCGGGACAGAGCGCTGTGATGAGAACCAGCTTCCAGCGCCGGAAGAAGGCCAGCGCGATCAGAAAGCCGACGAAGAAGCCCGACGTGTTGTAGATCAGCCGGTCCCGCTGGATGGCGTCGCGGATCTCGAGCTGCATGACCGGCGCGCCGGCGAGCTGCACGGTCAGTCCCGCCGGCTCCAGCACCTCGCGGGAGATCGTGTCGATCTCCCGGATCATGGAGAAGATGCCCGCCTGCTTGATGAGATCGCGCTTCAGCGAGATGATCAGCAGCGTGAGCTGGCTCTCGCCGTCCGATTGGGAGAGCAGCTTGCCGCCGATGAGCGGATGCGCCAGCGCCCGTTCCGCCAGCTCGTCGAAGGCCGCGCCGCGGGGCAGCTCCGTCGGGAACATGGGCGCCGGATAGCCCTTCTCGTCCGGCGGGTCGCGCATGGAGAAGATGGAGAGCACGCCGTCGACGGCCTCGGCGAACTGAAGCTCCAGATGCAGCCCGCGGACCTGCTCCAGCACGTCCGGGTCGAGCAGGGTCTTGCCTTCGACAACCACCAGCACGTCGAACTCGCTGGTCGGGAAGGTGTCGCTCAGCCGCTTGTAGTTGGCGAAATCGGCCGTGCTGGATCGAAACAGCTCGCTCAGCGTATGATCCGTCTTCACGCGCGGCACCCCGATCGCGCAGGCAATGGAAAACACCAGCAGGATGGCGAGCGCGATCCAGGGGGCGCGGACGGCGCGCAATCCGATACGCTCAAGTCCAAAACCGAGTGAGGGCATAGGCGATCAGGACTGTCCGTTGCGGGATGTCTGGCACGGCCGGGCACAGGGGCTGCGATGACGTAAGCCGCCGAACCAACTCCCTTTGGCTGCGGCGCCCCCCGAGGCGCGCGCATCATGCAAAAAATTCCCGGAAAAGGAAACAGCAATGAAACTCCTGCGTTTTGGGGCCGCCGGCGCGGAAAAGCCGGGACTTCTGGATGCCGACGGCGGCCTCCGCGACCTCTCGGGCGAGGTGGACGACATTGCCGGCAAGGCGCTGTCCGAGGCGGGCCTCGACCGGCTGCGCGCGCTCGACGCCCAGGCGCTGCCGCGCATCGACGGCAGCCCCCGTCTCGGGCCGCCGGTGGCGCGCACCCAGAAGCTGATCGCCGTCGGCCTGAACTATGTGGACCATGCCGCCGAGGCCGGCATGCCGATCCCCGAGGAGCCCATCCTGTTCTCCAAGGCGGTCTCCTGCATCTCGGGACCCAATGACGACATCGTGCTGCAGCCCCATGTCACCAAGGGCGACTGGGAGGTGGAGCTGGCCATCGTCATCGGCCGCACAGCCACGAATATCGGCGAGGAAGAAGGGCTGGATCACGTTGCCGGCTACACCATCTGCAACGACGTCTCGGAGCGCGCCTTCCAGCTCGAAAGCACCGGCCAGTGGCTGAAGGGCAAGAGCCTGGACACCTTCGGCCCCATCGGGCCGTGGCTGGTCACCCGCGACGAGGTCCCCGACCCGCACGGCCTGGCGCTTTGGCTCGACGTCAACGGCGAGCGCCGCCAGTCCGGCAACACCTCCAACATGATCTTCTCGGTGCCGAAGCTGGTGAGCTATATCAGCCGGTTCATGACCCTCGTGCCCGGCGACGTGATCGCCACGGGCACGCCGCCCGGCGTGGCCATGGGCATGGACGAGCCGCCCTGGCTGAAGCCCGGCGACCGGATGCATCTCGGCGTCGAAGGGCTTGGGGAACAGGTCCAGACCGTCGTAGCCATGCCCTGAATCGGACGGCGGATCAAAACCTTGCGACCGGAAAGCTCAGACAGTCTTTGAGCGGAACCCGCCGGCCTTACGATCGGTCGGCCGGCCAGAGCGCGTAAAAGTGGTGCACCGGTCCCGAGCCGCTGCCGATCTGAAGCGTGTCGGCCTGGGCCAGCGCCTCGGTCAGGTAGGCCTTGGCCTCGGCCACCGCCGCGCCCAGCGCCGCTCCCTTGGCGAGGCCGGCAGCGATGGCGGCGGAGAGCGTGCAGCCCGTGCCGTGGCCGTGCCGCGTCGCCACGCGGGGCGCTGCCAACCGGGTCATCTCGCTGCCGTCCCAAAGCAGATCGACCGCCTCGGCGCCGGCGCCATGCCCGCCCTTGACGAGCACGGCCTTCGGCCCCATCGCGTGCAGCTTCCGCGCCTGCTCGCCCATGGCGTCCTCGTCCTCCGCCATGTCCGTTCCAAGCAGCCGGGCCGCCTCCCCCAGATTGGGCGTGATGAGGTCGGCCAGCGGGAAAAGCTCGCGGATCAGCGTGCGCTCGGCGCCCTCGTCCAGGAGCGCATCGCCGGAGGCCGCCACCATCACAGGATCGAGCACCACCGGGGCCCGGCAGCCCGCGCGCAGCCCCTCGGCCACGGCGACGGCCGCGGCGGCGTTGCCGAGCATGCCGATCTTCACCGCCCTGACGTCGAGATCGTCGAAGACGGAATCTATCTGGGCGCGGATTATGGCAGGCGACGCCACCTCGAAGGCCTGCACGCCCTTGGTGTTCTCGGCCGTCAGCGCCGCGATCACCGAGGCGCCGTAGACGCCGAGCGCAGAGAAGGTCTTCAGATCGGCCTGGATGCCGGCGCCGCCGGAGCAATCCGAGCCGGCTATGGTCAGGGCTATGGGGCTCATCGGGCGCACACTAGCGCCTTTTCCGTTGGATGGGACTGTCCGCTCTGTCGCACCGGGATGGTCCCGCAGGCGTCACGTCGTGGGCGTCCAAAGACCGGCGACAGGCCATGCCGCCTTTCCCCGTCATTCCCGCGGAAGCGTGAATCCATTGGCGAAAGCAGCAAAGAGTAGGCTCAGACAGTGTTGCGCGAGAGGCTTAAACTTGCGCCGATAGAACCTGCCGCGTGGCGATGTGGAATGGATTCCCGCTTCCGCGGGAATGACGGGAGAGAGGGGCAGACGAGGCCCATCAAACTGAAGGGCTTTGGCCTCGATCAGCGGAAACGCCGCTGCAACCGCGGCTCAGCCGATGGTGGCGAGGCCGGGGAAGAGCTCGATCAGCCAGATGGCCAGCGTGGTCATCCATCCGCCGATGAAGGCGATGCCGGTCACGACCAGCAAGCCGCCCATCACCTTCTCGACCGTGCCCAGGTGCCGGCGGAAGCGCTGCATGAATCTCATGAAGGGACGGATGGCGAGCGCTGCGGCGATGAAGGGGATGCCGAGGCCGAGCGAGTAGACCAGGAGCAGGCTGATGCCCTGCCGGAGCGTGTCCTCGCTGGCTGCGACGAACAGAATGGCGGCCAGCACCGGCCCGACGCAGGGCGTCCAGCCGAAGGCGAAGGCCAGACCGATGATGTAGGCGCCGATCATGCTGGCGGGCCGGGTCTCCGCATGGAAGCGGGCTTCGCGATAGAAGAGCGGAATCTTGAGGATCCCCAGGAAATGCAGGCCGAGCACGATGATCACCACGCCGGCGACATAGGCCAGTTCTTGCAGGTTCTCGGCCACGAGCTGCCCGAGGACCGTGGCCGTGGCGCCGAGCGAGACGAACACCGTGGTGAAGCCCAGCACGAACAGCACCGAGGTCATCACCACGCGCCAGTACATGGCGGGCGTCATCTCCTCGTCGCCCGCGAGCTGCTCCATGGTGGTGCCGCCGAGATAGCAGATATAGGGCGGCACCAGCGGCAGCACGCAGGGCGAGAGAAAGCTGATCAGCCCGGCGACCAGGGCGCCGATATAGGTGACTTCCATTCCCGGCAGGCCTTCCTGTTTCGTGTCCTACGTCGCGGCCACCTTGATGGCGCTGTTGGGCGCCACTCGGACGGTGCCCTTGCGTTTCAGGTAGGCGCCGACCACATCCCAGATCGGCGGTCCCTCGGTGTTCTGGTTCACGGACGCCCAGCCCGCAACCTTGTAAACGCGCTCGGGTTCGATTGGTTCCCCGTTTTTCAGCAGCGTCATGTCCGAAATGCGCTGGCCCATGGCCGCATTGACCGCGATGGCGTAGCCCATGCCGCCGACGCGCACCATGTCGCCGCCCTGCTGGTAGTAGGGATCATGATTGAAGAGATTGTCGGCGACGTCCTCCAGGATGGCTTTCAGCATCTCGCCGGTCATGTCCAGGCGGTAGCAGGCGGGATAGGTCATGCCGGTCTCGGAATAGACGTCGTCCCAGGTGATGTCCTGGCCCGGCAGCAGCGACGGGCCCCAGCGGAAGCCCGGCGACAGCGCGATCTCGGCGTCGCGCTCCTCCAGCATGGCGTTGCAGATGAGATCGTCGAAGGTGCCGTTGAAGTTGCCGCGCCGGTAGAGCAGCGTCTCCGTGCGGCCCAGAACCGTCTCCAGCTTGGCCTTATGAGGCGCGCGGATCTCGGCGACCAGCTTGGCCATGTCGGGGTCGGGCGTGATCGCATCTGCAAGGACCGGAATCAGCGCATATTCATAGTCGGTCAGGCGCCCGTTCTTCACCTCGACGTCCAGACGCGAAAGAAACTTCGTACTGGATCCGGTGGCGATCAATAGCGTGCCGTTCACTTTTACGGGAACCGGCAGGGCGTCGTGAGTGTGGCCCGTGAGGATGACGTCGATGCCCTCGACCCGGGAGGCGAGCTTGCGGTCCACGTCGAAGCCGTTGTGGCTGAGCAGGACGACAAGCTCGGCGCCTGCCTTGCGCGCGGCCGCCACGCGCTCGCGCACGACGCGCTCGCGGATGCCGAAGGACCAGGCCGGGATCATCCAGCGCGGATTGGCGATCGGCGTGAAAGGAAAGGCCTGGCCGATGACGGCGATCTTCACGCCGCCCTTCTCGAACATCTTCGAGGAGTTGAAGACGGGCTCGTCCCATTCGGTATCGAAGACGTTGCCGGCCAGGAACGCCGCCTCCAGCTCGCCCCGGCTCTCCTTGTCGCCGGCGAACTCCAGCACCCGGTCGGCGCCGTAGGTGAACTCCCAGTGGCCGGTGGTGGCCTCGACGCCGAGCCGGTTCAGCACCTTGACCATGTCCGCGCCCTTGGACTGGAGCGCCGTGTAGGAGCCCTGCAACGAGTCGCCGCCGTCGAGAAAGAGCGTGCGGTCGGCGCCGCGCTCGGCGCGGATGGCCTCGACCAGCGTGGCCATGCGGTCCATGCCGCCGACCCGGCCGTAGTCCTTGGCCAGAGCCGCGAAGTCCTCGGAGGTCAGCGCATAGGCCCGCGCGGACCCCGGCGCGATGTCGAAGAGCTTCAGGAAATCGCTGCCGGTGACGTGCGGCGGCTTGCCGGCCGCATCGCCGACGCCGAGATTGACCGAGGGCTCGCGGTAATAGGCCGGCACGAGCTGCGCGTGGCAGTCGGTCATGTGCAGGATCGTCACCTGCCCCTTGGGCGAGAACGTCAGCAGATCCTGCTGGCTGAGCCGTTGCCGCGCCGCGGCGGCCGCCAGCCGATCGCCCAGACCGGTGACCGCTGCCGTCGCCGCCGCAACGGCAAGAAAGTCTCTGCGAGAGAGCATACGGGGACCTTTCTCCGGGCCGGCCAAGCCCGGTTCTAATGCGTTTTCAAGGCAATGGCGGGGCGGCGGCGTCCGCCGCCCCGCCGCCGCGTCTTGCGTCGGTCTAGTTGCGCACCGCAGGCGTCTCGACCGGCAGCTTGTTACCGCGCCAGGCGAGATAGAGCTCGAGGTTCACATATTCGTCCGAGCCCTTCTTGAAGGGCGTGGCGCGCACCTGCTTGTTGCAGCCCGAGAAGCGCCGGTGCAGCGAGCCCGGCTTCTGCCACTTCAGCCGGTAGGTCGGGAAGCCGTTCGACTGGCCCTGGCTCAAAATGTTCATGCGGATCTGCTGCCCGTAATACTTCTCGTGGCAGTGCGAGCAGGACATGTCGAGCTGGCCGCGGCGCTCGTAATAGAAGGCCTTGCCCTTCTCGAAGAACGGCTTGGCCTGACCGTCGACCTTGACGCTCATGGGCATGCCGCGCGACTGGTGCTTTACGTAGATGGTCATGCCGAGCGACTGGTTGGAATCGTATTTCCAGGGCTTCGCCTTCATGAACTTCTCGCGGCAGAGATTGATCCTGTTCTCCACATTGATCATCTTCTTCCACGGCTCGTAATAGACCGGGTAGCGCGCGCCGACGCCCTTCATGGACTTGGCGGCGTCGCCGTGACAGGTCTGGCAGGACTTGTTCTCGTCACCCTCGACCTTCGACCACAGCGCCTCGCCGGTGTCGTACCAGGTCATGGCCGGGTTCTCGAAGTCGTCGTCCTGCATCTTCTGGGTGTCTCTCTTGGCGAAGTGATAGCCGGACCACAGCTCCTCCAGCGGATGATCCTTCGACGCGGGCTCGATGGACGCCGATTTGCCGTCGGGCTCGGCGATGGCGAACGGTGCGGCCGCGAGCGCGAGGGCCGCGACGCCTGCGAAAAGAAACCTTTGAATCTTCACGTTTTCCTCCTCCCTTGGACCGGGCTGGGCGCCGCGCTACTTCAACGTCTTCAGAAAGGCGACGACATCCTCGACGCGCTCCGCGGTCAGGATCGCCAGCCCCTTGCAGTCGCCGATGACGCGCGTGAAGCCGTCATTGCGATGGAAGGACGGCATGATGCTGTTCGCGTCCGGAAACGCCTGCTTGATGTCGACGACGATCATGCGCAGCTCCGCTTCCGTGTAGCGCTCGGCGACGCCGTCCAGGGTCGGCGCGATCTTGCCGTGGAAGCCGTATTTCCTGAGGCTGGCCAGGTCGTCGTCCTTGGCCCGCTGCAGGATGCTGGTCACCTGATGGCAGGCGATGCAGTTCCCGAGCCGCCGGTGCACCATCCATTTCACGCCTTTCTCGGCATTGCCCGGCTTGCCGGTCAAGGACGCCTCGATGGCCGCCGGCAGGTTCTCGCCCTTGTCGACCTTGTAGGTGGCGACGGCCTCGGCCTCGCCGTCCTTACACCGGCTCTTCTTCTTTTTCTGGGCAAAGGCGTCGAATGCGCCCGCCGTGAGGATCAGCGCGGCGCCCGCCACCGTTCCCAGCAACGCTCTTGTGACCTTCATGCTTCCTTCCCTGTCTTGCTTCCCGAAACGCATAAGTCCGGCCCCTCCCGGTGCCACCGCGGCTCGCGCGTGGCGGGACCGGCGATCGGCCGTATAGCCTGCGGATGAATCGGGATCGTGGCGCCGCGTTGCACGGCACCCGGGCACTTCCCCTTCCGCGTTTTTGTTCTTTTCCCGGCCCGGCGCCCCAAACGCCAAAACCGGACTTTCGAATATTAGAAAAAACTGATGCCAACGAAGTCAACCCAAAATGCAAGCCATGCGGCAAGGAATCTGCCGCGAACCGCGAAAACAAAGGCCGAGCCTGCAACCGGACCGGATTTCCGGCCAAAAACAGGCTGGTGAGCACGCCCATGCCTAGAGCATGTCGCGATCATTCTGACTCGCGCCATCGCTCTCGCTCTTTGTTGAAGCATGTCTTTTTTCCCGAAACCGGTGTCCACTTTCGGGAGACATGCTTTAGGCCTCAGGCGCCCTGCGAGAGGGGCCCGTCGGCGGCTTGTCCGACGGCCGGGCGAAGCTCGGCCAGCGCCGCCTCCAGGGCGTCGAATCGGTCGATGACCCGGTCGCAGTCGATCTCGCCCACCGGCGTCTGCGTGTAGCCGAAAGAGACGAGCACGACCGGCACGCCCGCGGCCCGGGCCGCGCCGGCATCGGCGCCGCTGTCGCCGACCATGACGCCGGCAGCCGGCGCGACGCCCAGCGCCTCGAACGCCGACAGGAGCGGCGCCGGATGCGGCTTGCGCTCGGGGCCGCTGTCGCCGCCGACGACCGCGCCGATATAGCGGGCCAGGTCGAGAGCCGAGAGGATCTGCCGGCTGATGCCCTCGGGCTTGTTGGTACAGACGCCCATTTTCACGCCTGCGCCCGCAAACCGCTCCAGGACCTCGCGAACGCCCGGAAACACGGTGGTGCGCTCGGTGGCGGCTGCGCTGTAGACGGGCAGGAAAGCCTCGATCAGCCGCGCCGCCAGGTCGGTCTCGTCGGGCCGGCCCAGCGCCCTCAGCGCCCGCTCGACCAGCTTCGGCACGCCGCCGCCGATCATGCGCGTTACGTCGTCGAGAGAAAACTGCGGTAGATCATGACCTTGCAGCACTGTGTTCAGAGCAGCCGCGATATCGGGCGCGCTGTCGACCAGCGTTCCGTCCAGATCGAAGACGACGGCCTCGGGCCAGGGGGACCCCGGGGCGTTGACCTGGCGCTGCATCACCGGTGCCGGACCACGGTCAGACGGCCGCGATGCGGGCGCGCTCGGCGCTCGACCGGATGGCGGCGATGTTCTCGCCATAGGCGCCGCCGGTGAAGACCGCGGAGCCGGCGACGAGCACGTTGGCGCCCGCTTCGGCGACCGATCCCGCCGTCTCGGGCTTGATGCCGCCGTCCACCTGGAGATCGATGGGCCTGGCGCCGATCATGGCGCGGATGCGCCGGATCTTCTCGCACATCTCGGGGATGAAGGCCTGCCCGCCGAAGCCGGGATTGACGGTCATCACCAGGATCAGGTCGAGCTTGTCGAGCACGTATTCGATGGCGCTCTCGGGCGTCGACGGAGTCAGCGAGACGCCGGCCCGCTTGCCGAGGCTGCGGATGAGCTGCAGCGAGCGGTCCAGATGCGGCCCCGCCTCGGCATGCACGGTGACGATGTCGGAGCCGGCCTTGGCGAAGGCCTCGATATAGGGGTCGGCCGGCGCGATCATCAGATGCACGTCCAGCACCTTCTCGGTGTGCGGCCGGATCGCCTCGACCACGCAGGGGCCGATGGTGATGTTGGGCACGAAGTGACCGTCCATCACGTCCACATGCACCCAATCGCAGCCCGCCTCGTCGATGGCGCGGACCTCCTCGCCGAGCTTGGCGAAGTCCGCCGACAGGATCGACGGGGCTATGACGATACCGCCCGACATGGTGCCACTCCTTCCCCCTGGCGCGCCAACCGCGCGCCTTCACGTTGCGCTCCGGGCCCTTTTAGCCCGCAGCGACCGTCGCGACCATAGCCGATCAGCTCTCCGCCCCCTGCTCTCCCTCGATCGGGATCTGGAAGACGCGGCTGGCCAGGATGTCCGGCGCGTCGATGGCCGAGAGCGCTTCGGCGTCCAGCGGCCCCTCGGCCGTATCGAACAAGCGGTTGGCCTGGCGCAGGCGGGCGCGGTCGAGCGCGTTCCGGATCGACCTCGCATTGGCGAAATGCGGCTGCTGGCGGCGGCGCTCGATATAGCGGGCCAGCACCTCGCGCGCGGCCGGCGTCAGGTGATAGGTCTGCTGCCCCAGCATCCGCTCCGCGATGGCCAGCAGCTCCTCGTCGTTGTAGTCGGGAAAATCGATGTGATGGGCGATGCGCGAGCGAAAGCCCGGATTGCTCTCGAAGAAGCGGTCCATACGGTCGGAGTAGCCGGCCAGGATCACCACCAGGTCGTCGCGCTGGTTCTCCATCACCTGAAGCAGGATCTCGATGGCCTCCTGGCCATAGTCGCGCTCGTTCTCGGGCCGATAGAGATAGTAGGCCTCGTCGATGAAGAGCACGCCGCCCATGGCTTTCTTCAGGATCTCCTTCGTCTTGGGCGCCGTGTGGCCGATATATTGCCCGACCAGGTCGTCGCGGGTGACGGTGACGAGCTGGCCCCGCCGGATGTAGCCGAGGCGGTGCAGCAGGTCGGCCATCTTCATGGCCACCGTGGTCTTGCCGGTGCCGGGGTTGCCGGTGAAGCTCATATGCAGGGTCGGCGTCTCGTGGGCCAGACCGAGGCGCTTGCGCGCACGCTCGACCAGCAGCAGCGCGGCGGTCTCGCGGATGCGCTTCTTGACCGGCGCGAGGCCGATCAGCTCGGCGTCGAGATCGCGCAGCACGTCCGCCACGCCGGAGGACTCGAACTCCTCGCGGAGATCGATGGAGGTCTCCGGCGGCTCGGCTGCGGCCTCGGCTTCCTCGGCCGCGGTCGGCTCGGACATCGTCATCGGACCTGTCTCTTCGTCAGGGTCGCGCGGTCAGGGGCGCAACGCCCCTTCCCGTCCTTGCGTCACGAATAGCGCTGGCCTTCCGGGCGTCCCGCGGCGTAGGGCCGGGTGCTGTAGCGCATGTTGCGGCCGCCCATCTCCTGGCGCTCCAGCATGAAGCCGGGCTCGTCCTCCGGGCGGTTGACGATGAAGCAGAGCCGCACCGACTCCCAGCCGTGACTGGAGTCGAAGGCCGTCAACCGGATGTAGCGGTCGCCGTAGACCTTGCGGCACTCGGCCAGCTCGTACATCACGGCCGCCGCGTCCTGGCAGTCGAACATGGGGTGGCCCCACATCTCCCAATAGGTGTTGCGGGGATGCGGGTCGTCGGTGAACTCGAGGCTGACGGCCCAGTCCTTCTCGATGCAGTTCTGCACCAGCGCGCCGATCTGCTCGTCCGTCAGGTCCGGCAGAAACGAAAAGGCACCTTGGGTCAAGCGCATGTCGTCGATCTCCTGATCAGGCAACCGCCGTGGCGGTCGGCACGAAGTCCGGGGTGTCGGTGGAGGTGTAGTCGAAGGTGACGTCCTTCCAGGTCTCCAGCGCCTGCTTCAGCGGCAGGCAGCTCTTGGCCGCCTCCTGCAGGATCTCCGGGCCCTCGTCGAGGTAGTCGCGGCCCGTGTTGCGCGCGTAGACCATGGCCTCCAGCGCCACGCGGTTGGCGGTGGCGCCGGCGGCGATGCCTGCCGGGTGGCCGATGGTGCCGCCGCCGAACTGCAGCACCACGTCCTCGCCCAGATAGTGCAGGAGCTGGTGCATCTGGCCCGCATGGATGCCGCCGGAGGCCACCGGCATGACCTTGTTCAGGCTGGCCCAGTGCTGGTCGAAGAAGATGCCGTTCTCCAGCTTCTGAGGCGTGAACTCGTCGAGGCAGCAGTCGTAGTAGCCGCGGACCGTGGCCGGGTCGCCTTCCAGCTTGCCGACGACCGTGCCCGCATGGATGTGGTCGACGCCGGCGAGCCGCATCCATTTGGTGATGACGCGGAACGAGACGCCATGCTGCTTCTGCCGCGTATAGGTCGAATGACCGGCGCGGTGCAGATGCAGGATCATGTCGTTCTTGCGCGCCCAGTTCGCCATGGACTGGATCGCCGTGTAGCCGATCACCAGGTCGATCATGATGATCACCGAGCCGAGCTCCTTGGCGAACTCGGCGCGCTCGTACATGTCCTCCATGGTGGCGGCCGTGACGTTCAGATAGGTGCCCTTGATCTCGCCGGTGGCGGCCTGGGCCTTGTTCACGGCCTCCATGCAGTAGAGGAAGCGGTCGCGCCAGTGCATGAAGGGCTGGGAGTTGATGTTCTCGTCGTCCTTGGTGAAGTCGAGCCCACCCTTCAGCGCCTCGTAGACCACCCGGCCGTAGTTGCGGCCCGAGAGGCCGAGCTTCGGCTTCACGGTGGCGCCCAGGAGCGGCCGGCCGAACTTGTCCAGCCGCTCGCGCTCGACCACGACGCCCGTGGCCGGGCCCTGGAAGGTCTTGAGATAGGCCACCGGCAGGCGCATGTCCTCCAGCCGCAGGCCCTTCAGCGGCTTGAAGCCGAACACGTTGCCGATGATGGAGGCGGTCAGGTTGGCGATGGAGCCCGGCTCGAACAGGTCGAGATCGTAGGCGATATAGGCGAAATACTGCCCCTCGCCGCCCGGCACCGGATCGACCCGGTAGGCCTTGGCCCGGTATTTCTCGCAGGCGGTCAGCCGGTCGGTCCAGACCACGGTCCAGGTCGCGGTGGAGCTTTCGCCGGCCACCGCGGCCGCGGCCTCGATCGGGTCGACGCCGTCCTGGGGCGTGATCCGGAAGACCGCGATAACGTCGGTGTCCTTCGGCTCGTAGTCCGGCTCCCAGTACCCCATCTTGCGGTACTCCAGCACGCCGGCCTTGTAGCGGTCCGCCCCCTTGACGGTCTTGGCGTCGATATCCATTGGGCTGTCCTTTCGGTGTGGGTCCTCGGTCTTTGCGGTCCGCGGGTCAGGCGGCCTTGGCGCGCGCGATCTGCGGGTCCAGCGATCCCGAGGCGTAGCGGTCGGCCATCTCGTCGAGCGGGACGACCCGGATCCTGGACGCCTTGCCCGCGGTCTCGAAGGCCTCGAAGCGGTCGCGACAGAGCGTCTCCATGGCATCCATGGCGGGCTTCAGGAACTTGCGCGGATCGAACTCGGACGCCGTCTCGCTGGCGACCTTGCGGATCTGGCCGGCGATGGCCAGCCGGCAGTCGGTGTCGATGTTGACCTTGCGCACGCCGAACTTGATGCCGCGCACGATCTCCTCGACGGGGACGCCGTAGGTCTGGGGCATCTCGCCGCCGAACCGATTGAAGATATCCTGGAGGTCCTGGGGCACGGAGGAGGAGCCGTGCATCACCAGATGGATGTTGGGGAGCCGCTCGTGGATGGCCTCGACCACGTCCATGGCGAGAATGTCGCCGGTGGGCTTGCGGGTGAACTTGTAGGCACCGTGGGAGGTGCCGATGGCGACCGCCAATGCGTCCACCTTGGTCTCGGCCACGAACTCCATGGCCTCGTCCGGGTCCGTGAGCAGCATGTCCTTGGAGAGCGTGCCTTCGAAGCCGTGGCCGTCCTCCTTGTCGCCCTCGCCCGTCTCCAGCGAGCCGAGACAGCCGAGCTCGCCTTCCACCGAGACGCCGACCTTGTGGGCCATCGCCGTCACGCGCTTGGTGATGGCCACGTTGTAGTCGTAGGAGGCCGGCGTCTTGGCGTCCTCTTCGAGCGAGCCGTCCATCATCACGGACGTAAAGCCGTGCTGGATGGCCGAGAAGCAGGTGGCGTCGTTGTTGCCGTGGTCCTGATGCAGGCAGATCGGGATCTCGGGGTAAAGCTCCTCGGCCGCCTCGACCATCTTCTCCAGCATGATGTCGCCGGCATAGGAGCGAGCGCCGCGGCTGGCCTGCAGGATGACGGGCGCGTCCACCGCGCGGGCGGCGTTCATGATCGCGAGCACCTGTTCCATGTTGTTGATGTTGAAGGCCGGCACGCCGTAGCCCTTGTCGGCCGCCTCATCGAGCAACTGTCTCAGTGTGATCCGCGCCATGCTCCGTTCCCTTCCCTGTTCAGCCGTTGCGGTTTTCCAGCGCCGCAACGCCCGGCAGCTCGCGCCCCTCGAGCCATTCGAGGAAGGCGCCGCCGGCCGTCGAGACATAGGTGAACTGATCGGTGACGCCGGCCGCGTTCAGCGCCGCCACCGTGTCGCCGCCGCCGGCGACCGTGACCATGGAGCCCTGCCCCGTAAGCCGCGCGGCCTCGCGCGCCACGGCGAAGGTGCCCTCGCCGAAGGGCGCGACCTCGAAGGCGCCGAGGGGCCCGTTCCAGAGCACGGTCCGGCAGGCGCCGAGCCGCGCCACCAGGTCGTCCACCGAGGCGGGGCCGACGTCGAGGATCATGGCGTCCGCGGGCACGGCATCGACGGGGCAGATGTCGCTGGCCGCGCCCTCCCGGAACTCATCCGCAACGACGGCGTCCACGGGCAGGACGATCTCACAGCCCGCGTCCGCCGCCGCTGCGGTAACCTTGGAGACGGTCTCCGCGAACTCGGGCTCGCAGAGCGACTTGCCGACATTGACGCCCTTGGCGTGCAGGAAGGTGTTGGCCATGCCGCCGCCGATGACCAGCGCGTCGACCTTGCCGGCGAGGTTGCTGAGCACGGGGATCTTGGTGGAGACCTTGGCGCCGCCGACGATGGCCGCGACGGGCCGCTCGGGCGCGTCGAGCGCCGTGCGCAGCGCCGAGATCTCCGCCATCATCAGCGGGCCGGCATAGGCCGGCAGCAGATGCGCGATGGCTTCGGTCGAGGCGTGCGCCCGGTGGGCGCAGGAGAAGGCGTCGTTGACATAGAGGTCGCCGAGCGCGCTCAGCGCCCGCGCGAAGCCCTTGTCGTTGGCCTCCTCGCCCGCGTGGAAGCGCAGGTTCTCCAGCACGACCACCTCGCCCGCCGCGAGACCGGAGGCGCCGGCCTCGGCCGCCTCGCCCACGCAATCGTCGGCGAAGGCGACGCTGGTGCCGTTCAGCATCGTGCGCATGCGCGCCGCCACGGGTGCCAGCGAGAACTCCGGCTTGCGCGCGCCCTTGGGCCGGCCGAAATGGGACATGACGATGACCTTGGCGCCCCGCTCCGCCAGGCCCCGCAGCGTGGGCAGCAGGCGCTCGATGCGGGTCGCGTCCGTGACCTCGCCGTCGGCCATCGGCACGTTCAGGTCGGCGCGCACGAGCACGCGCTTGCCCGCCACCTCGGCGCTGTCGATGGAACGGAGACGATCCTGTTGCATGGCTTCCGTCCGCTCCCTCAGCCCTCGGCCACCGACTTGGCGGCCTCGGCCACGGCGTCGGCCGTGATGCCGAAATGCGCGTAGACCTGCGCTCCGGGCGCGGAGGCGCCGAAGCTCGCCATGCCGACGAAGGCGCCGTCCGGACCGATCCAGCGGTCCCAGCCGAGCCGGGCCGCGGCCTCCACGGCGACGCGCGGGGCGGTGCCGAGCACGGCGTTGCGATAGGTCTCGGACTGCACCTCAAAGAGCTCCCAGCAGGGCATCGAGACGACGGCCGCCTTGGTCCCCTGCCCGGCCAGCGAAGCGGCCGCCGCGCTGGCGATCCCGACCTCGGAGCCGGTCGCCAGGATCGTCACGTCGCGCCCGCCCTCGGGCTCCGAGATCACATAGGCGCCGCGGGCGCACAGGTTCTCGTCCGTGTGGTCGGTGCGGAAGGTCTCGAGGCCCTGGCGCGTCAGGGCCAGGATCGACGGCGCGCGGCCGCCGGCCAGCGCCAGCTCCCAGCACTCGGCGCACTCGACCGCATCGGCCGGGCGGAAGACCCGCAGGTTCGGCATGGCCCGAAGCGAGGCCAGATGCTCGACCGGCTGATGGGTCGGGCCGTCCTCGCCGAGACCGATGGAGTCGTGGGTCATCACATAGACCACCCGCTGGCCCATCATGGCCGAGAGCCGGATCGAGGGGCGGCAATAATCGGTGAAGACCAGGAAGGTGCCGCCATAGGGCACGATGCCGCCGTGCAAGGCGAGGCCGTTCATGGCCGCCGCCATGCCGTGCTCGCGCACGCCGTAATAGACATAGGTGCCGGAGAAGTCGCCCGGCTTGACCGGGGTGTGATGGCTCGTCAACGTGCCATTGGATCCGGTCAGGTCGGCCGAGCCTCCGATGAGGCCCGAGACCACCGGGACGAGCTTCTCCAGCACCTTCTGGGAGGACTGCCGTGTCGCCAGCTTGGGCGCTTCGTCCGAAAATGTCGTCTTGACCTCCCGCACCGTCGCGCCGATGGCCTCCGCGACCTTGTCGTCGATCGGGTTGGTCAGGCGCACGCGCTCGACGCCGTCCATGCGGTCGGCGGCGGCCTGCCAGGCTTCGTAGGCCGCGCGGTTGCGGGTGCCGGCGGCGCGCCAGCCGGCGAGCACGTTCTCGGGCACCACGAAGGGCGGATGGGACCAGCCCAGCGCCTCGCGCGTGCCCGCGATCTCCTCGTCGCCGAGGGGCGCGCCGTGGGTCGAGGCCTGGCCCTGCTTGTTGGGAGCGCCGTAGCCGATGATGGTGCGGCAGGCCACGATGGACGGCCGGTCGCCGACGCTGCGCGCGTTCTCGATGGCCAGGGCGACCGCCTCCGGGTCGTGCCCGTCGACGCGCGCCACATGCCAGCCCGACGCCTCGAAGCGCTTCAGCTGGTCGTCGGAGACCGAGAGATCGGTCGGGCCGTCGATGGAAATGTTGTTGTCGTCGAAGAGCACGATCAGCTTGCCGAGCTTCAGATGCCCGGCGAGCGAGATGGCCTCGTGGCTGATGCCCTCCATGAGACAGCCGTCGCCGGCGATCACATAGGTGAAGTGGTTGCAGATTTCGTCGCCGTGGCGATCGTTCAGAAGGCGCTCGGCGAGCGCCATGCCGACGGCGTTGGCGAGCCCCTGCCCGAGCGGGCCGGTGGTGGTCTCGACGCCGACCGTGTGCTCGTATTCCGGATGGCCGGCGGTGTTGGAGCCGAGCTGGCGGAAGCTCTTCAGGCTCTCGATCTCCATGCCGGGCACGCCGGTGAGATAGAGCAGCGCGTATTGCAGCATGGAGCCGTGACCGGCCGAGAGCACGAAACGGTCCCGGTCCGGCCAGGCCGGATCCGCGGCGTTGAACTTCAGGAAACGGGTGAACAGCACCGTCGCCACATCCGCCATGCCCATGGGCATGCCCGGGTGGCCCGAGTTCGCCGCTTGGACCGCGTCCATCGCCAAGGCGCGGATGGCGTTCGCCATCTCGCCATGCGTGGCTTTCGCTGCCGTTTCTTCCGTCGTAAAGGCTTCAGCCATCATGCACTCCCAGTCTCGCTGACCCCGATCAAATCGCGTGGATGCCCATCGCCGCCTTCACCACGTGGAAGCCGACGAGGAGCTGCGTGAGCGCTAGGGGATGGCTGACATTTGGTCCGTTGGCAACATCGATCTGCCCGAGCCGGTCGCGCAGGTGGCTGGCCTCGGGGATCAGGTTCCAGAGCAGATCCTCGATCCGCTCCGCCCGCTTGTCGGTGATGTTGCCGTTGATCTCCAGAACGTCGACGGGCTTGCCGTCGCTGTCGCGGGCGAGCTCGAGCAACAGCCCGCCATTGCTGGCGCCGTCGAAGAGCGGCGAGAAGTCGGGATGCGGCAGGGTCGGCCGCATGATGTGGCGCACGTCGAGATGCGTGTCCGAGCCGTTGGCGCGGGGCGGCTGCTGGAAGCTGATGACGACGTCGGCGAACAGGCGCTGGGGGTGGATGAAGGTCGGGCTGTCGTCCTTGCGCTTCTCCAGCGACGACAGCACCGCCTCCTTGGTGTAGCCGCGCCGGGTGGTGTCGCGGTGCACCTTCCACTTGATCCTGAGGTCTTCCTCGGGCTCCAGATAGATCTTCACGTCGAAGCAGTCGCGCATGGCGCGGGTGGTGTAGCCCAGCAGCCCCTCGGCGATGACGAAGTCCTTCGGCTCCACATATTCCGGGCGGCCCAGCGTGCCGTCGCTGTGGTGATAAATCGGCTTCAGGATCGGCCGGCCCCGGCGCAACAGATCCAGATGCTGCTCCAGGATGTCGATGTAGTTGCCGCGCGGATCGAGCGCGGAGATGCCGTTCCCGGCGCGCTCCTTGCGGTCGTATTTGTGATAGTCGTCGGTGCAGATCACGGTGCAGCGGTCCGCGCCCAGGATCTGCGCGACGCCCGCCGACAGGGTCGTCTTGCCCGCGGCGGAATCGCCGACGATGCCCAGGATGATCGGATGATCGACGGTCTTCGGCATACTCTTGTCCCCTACGTCCTCCCGATGTCGCGCCTGGCCCGCATTCAAGCGACGTCGCGCGCGATCTGCTGTTGGACCGCCGGCTCGGGCGGCAGGTAGCTGGTCAGGACCTGCCGCTCCTTCGTGCAGCCGACGATCATGAGGGTCTGCACCCTGGTATGGTCCTTGCTCCGCTCGACGCCTTCGAGCATCAGGCCGGTGGTGATGCCGGTGGCGCAGAAGAAAGCGTTCTCGGAGGTCACCAGCTCGTCGCGCTGGTACCAGCGGCTGGTGTCGAGCCCCGCCACCTCGACGGCCTGCGCCTCGGTCTGAAGCTGCGGGTCGATGCGGCCGACGAACTCGCCGCCGAGCGCCCGGATGGCGCAGGCGGACATGATCCCCTCGGGCGTGCCGCCGGTGCCCATGAGCGCGTCGATGCCCGACTGCGGGATGGCGGCCAGCAGGGCGCCGGCGACGTCGCCGGCCGGATAGAGCGCGACGCGCGCGCCGGTGCCATGGATCTCCTCCACGAGCTGCCGGTGGCGCGGCTTCTCGAGCACGAACACGGTCAGCGCCGCCACGTCCTTGTCGAGGCAGGCGGCGAGCGCCTCGAGCTTGCGCGCCGTGGGCCAGGCCGGGTCGATCTTGCCCTTGGCCGCAGGCGGGGCCGCGAACTTCTCCATGTAGAAGGCGGGGCCAGGGTCCATCATGCTGCCGCGGGGCGCCACCGCGATCACGGCCAGCGCGTTGGTCAGGCCCTTGGCCAGATAGCTGGTGCCCTCGACCGGATCGACGGCGATGTCGGCCTTGAAGGCCGCATCGGGCCGGCCGACGCGCTCGCCGTTGAAGAGCTGCGGCGCGTCGTCCTTCTCGCCCTCGCCGATGACCACCGTGCCGTCGAGATCGACCTGCATCAAGGCCGCGCGCATGGCTTGCACGGCGGCCTGATCGCCTTCCTTGGACTTGCCGCGGCCGATCCAGTCGAAGGCGGCGCAGGCCGCGCTTTCCGTGACGCGACGCAAGGCGTAGATAAGCTCGGCGCTCGGCCGGCCGGTATCCGTCATGGGTCCTCCCCGCAGCCCGCATTCGCTCCCGCACGGGCTAGCTTCACTGACATTAGGCCGCCGGCGCAGCGGCCGGAATGTTCCCCTAGGTGGGGCGCCGAAATCCTTCAGACGGGGATAGACCTACCCGAATGGGTAGGTGTGGACAATTTGGTTTGACGGAGCTCGTCCACCCCTCTCCCCCGGCCCAACCACCCCAAGGGTACCCTGTATCGGGTGGTTGGGCCGGGGGAGAGGGGTGGGCGCGATCGAGCCCAAAAGCGTTAGCAGGAGGTCTGCTGGGCGGAGAAATGCAGGGCGACGGCTTCGGCGCGGTTCCGCACGTCGAGCTTCTCGTAGAGGTTGCGCAGGTGGAACTTGACGGTGTTGGGAGAGACGCCGAGCGCCTTGGCGATCTCGTTGTTGGTCAGGCCAAGCGCGAGCTGCCCGAGCAGCTCGCGCTCGCGCGGCGTCAGCTCCGCCAGGGGATCGTCGTCGAGCCCGCGCACGTCCATGAACGGGAACACCATGGAGCCGCGCGCGACCGAGTCCAGAACCTGCAGGAGACGCTCGGGCGGCTCGTTCTTGGCGCAGAAGCCGGCAGCGCCGAGGCGCATGGCCTCGCGCGGCACGGACGGGTCCGGGTCGCCCGTATAGACGATGACGCGCGGCGGCCGCTCGTGCTCGCGCAGGCGCTCCAGAAAGGTGCGGCCGTCGCAATAGGGCATGATCCAGCCGGAGAGCACGATGTCCAGCCGGAACCGGTCGAGGGCATCGAGCAGCCGTTCGCCGTCGGAGGCCGAGGCCACCAGCTCGAAGCGCCCGTCCTCGGCGAACAGCGACTGCAGGCCCCGCACCACCAGGGGGCTCTTGTCGATGACGGCCACCTCGATGGGATAGGGGAGCGGTGCTGCGTCGGTCATGTCGGTTGAGAGGTCGATGCCTCTCGCCAAGGGCTGCGGCGGTACCATGGGACCTAAACTGCGAACAATTTAGGCCCTTGTCCATGTGACAGACAATCCGGCGCCGATGCCAAGCGCGCACGGGGCGCGGCCGGACGGGAGATGGCGATCGGCTCGGGTGCCGCTACTCCGTGCGCGGCAGGCGGCCGCCATTGAGCGCGCGCTGCATCATTTCCGGCAGGCGATGCTCGATGGAAGCGACGGCCCGGTCGAGCCGGGAAAAGCGCAGGCGCAGACGCCGAAACCAGCGCTGGGCCGTGGTGCTGGCCATCAGCAGCAGCGCCAGGGCGAGCAGGTTGAAGAACAGGCCGGCAGGCAACGGCAGGGGCAGCGACAGCACGCCCAGCACCAGGCAGATCGCTGCCAGGACGAACAGCACAATTCGGCGTATCAAGGTGCTCCGCGGCACGGAAAACCTCTTGTTCTTCCTAAGCCAAGCCGGCTTCTCTAAATCTGAATCGAGCCTCGTGGGGCCCATGGGTGCATGCCTCCATATGGGTTCCGACCCCCCGGTGGCAAGTCCGCAATCGTCACTGGCCCCTGTTGCCTTTGGTCCGCCGCAGTCCTGGATCGGGCTCCGCTCCAGGCCCCGCGTCCGCGCCGATGCGAGCGATTCAACACAGAAATTGGCCCTGATTGAGACCGGCTCGGCGCCTTCAGTCGATCACCAGGTCCCCCAGATAGGGCAGGTTCATCACATTGACGACGCGCTCGATATGCACGCCCTTGCGCGCGGCCCAGGCCAGATGCTGCCAGTGCAGCGGCACGAAGGCGGCGTCCTCGTAAAGCGTGCGCTCGATCTCCCGCAGGATCTCGGCGCGGCCTTTCAGGTCGGTCATCGACCGGCTCTGCTGCAGCAACCGGTCGACGGTCGGGTTGGAGTAGTTGCCGGCGTTGTAGCGCCCGACCCCGGTGATCTCGTCGGGCGTCATCGCCAGGACCTCCGAGAAGCTGGCCGAGTCCTCCGTATCGGACTGCCAGCCCACCATCATGACGTCGGCGGCGCGCGTGTCGAGCTTGGTCCGGTACCGGTCCTCCGGCAGGGTCTTAAGGGAGACCTCGATGTTGATCTTGGCCAGCATGGCGGCGACGGCCCTGGCGATCTTGTCGTCGTTCAGATAGCGGTTGCTGGGCGCCATCATGGTGACGGAGAAGCCGAACTCGTAGCCGGCCTCCTTCATCAGGTCGCGGGCCTGCCGCAGGTCGTAGCGGGGCGTCAGCGCGCTGTTATGGCCGGCAAAGCCTCGGGGGCTGAGCTGGCCCGCGGGCGTGGCGAAGCCGCCCATGACCTCTTTGGCGATGGCCGCATTGTCGACCGCATGGGCGATGGCCTGCCGGATGCGACGATCCTTGAACTGCGGCACGCGCTTCTGGTTGAGCTGGAGGGTGACGATGCGGGTGCCCGTCTTGGTGACGAGGCTCAGCCGGTCGTCGCCCCGGATGCGCGCGAGGCTCGCGGGCGGCACGGGCGCGATGAAATCCACCTCGCCCGAAAGCAGCGCGGCCACGCGCTTCGGCCCCTCCCCGATCGACGTCAGAACGATGCGGCCGACATTGCCGGGGGACGCCCTGTCCCAATAGCGGTCGAAGCGCGAGAACTCCACGCGCACGCCCGGCTCGCGCGCCAGCACGGCGAAGGGGCCTGTCCCCGACGCGTTCGCCGCCGCAAAGCTGCCGCCCTGATCGTCCTTAGGGCGGCCGCCCGCGTCGACGCCGGAATAGAACGCGGAGTCCATGGGAAAGACCAGGGTCGCCAAGTTCAGCACCAGCGGATAGGGCTTGGCCGTGACCAGGTCCAC
>JAKSBI010000354.1 GCA_022361215.1 Hyphomicrobiales bacterium
TGCCTGACCTCGCCATGGCTCAGGACCTGATGCAGCTTGCCGGCATCGGCGCCGAGCGCATGCAGCGACGCCGCCATCTCCTCCTCGATCATCCGCTCCATCTGCTGCCGCTCTTCCTTCTTCACCTGCAGGCGCGTGTCCGTGCCGTACATGAAGCCCGCGAAGGGGACCTGATAGGCATGCACCAGGTGGATCTCGGCGTCGGGCGCGAGGCCGAGCACGAACTCGATGGCGCGGCGGGCGTGCACCGAGAAATCGACCGCGACCACGACGCGCCGATAGGGCTCGCTCGCCCGGTCCTTCACGACCAGGACGGGCAGGTCGCCCATGCGGATGATCCGCTCGCAGGTGGTGCCGCGAAACGCGCTCTCATGCGCCACATCGTGGGTGCCGAGAACGATCAGCTCGGCTTTCGTGTCCCTGGCCTGCCCGAGGATGCCGGCGATGGGCTTGCCGATCTTGACGTCGGTCGCGACGCTGGGCGCCGCGTCGGCCGGCAGCGCCGCCAGATGGCGGCGCAGGGTCTCCTCCGCCGCTTCCTTGTGATGGATGGCCATGGTGTCGGGCAGGGCCTCGTCGACCACGTACACCACCTGCAGGGCCGCCCGATGCTGCCGCGCCAGCACCAGGGCCCGCTCCAGCGCCCGGTCGGACCGCGCGGAGAGATCCGTCGCCATCAGCAAGCTTTTCATCGCCCGCTTTCTCCTCTTCCAGATCGGGCGCCACATCGTCTCACTTTACAATGTCTGTATTGACTGAATCGGGCCATCGCCGAATTGATTAGGGTCAAGCGGAGAGCGGCGGTCCACCGCTCCGCCGGCGTTGATCGACGTCAAGGCAGGGGATCCGGCCACGCGCTGTAGGTGTCGCGCGTCGATGTTTTCGACGATTCCAGGTCTCGCAGAGGGTCGTCCATGGTGTGTCGTGAGTCATGAGTGAAGAACAGCGGCGGTCGTCCTGGCATGCGCGTGAGACCGGGGACACGCTCCACGATCTCGGTGCCGACCCGGGCGGGCTGTCTGCCGATGAGGCCGGGGTCAGACTGGCGCGCCATGGCCCGAATGCGCTGCCGGCGGCGGCCGGCAAGAGCGTTCTGCAACGGCTGCTCGCGCAGTTCAACAACCTGCTCATCTACGTTCTCATCGGCGCGGCGATCATCTCCGCGTTGCTCGGCCATGGGATCGATGCGTCCGTGATCCTCGCCGTGGTGGTTCTGAACGCGGTGATCGGCTTCCTGCAGGAGGGCCGGGCCGAACGGGCGCTGGAGGCCATTCGGGGCATGATCAGCCCGAAAGCCTCGGTGCTCCGCGGGGGCCGACGGGTCACGGTCGATGCGGCCCAGATCGTACCCGGCGACATCCTGCTGCTGGAGGCGGGTGATCGCGTCGGCGCCGATATCCGACTGCTCAAGGCGCGCAACCTGCACGTCGATGAAGCCGTTCTCACGGGCGAGTCCGTGCCGGTGGAGAAAGCCGTGGCACCGGTCACGCCCGAGGCGATGCTCGGCGACCGGACATCCATGGCCTATTCGGGAACGCTGGTCACGTCCGGCCTGGGCTCCGGCGTCGTGGTCGCGACCGGACCCGAGACCGAGCTGGGGCGCATCAGCGCGCTTCTGGGCCGCGTCGAGGAGCTCGAGACGCCCTTGATCCGGCAGATGAACGCGTTTGCGCGCCTGTTGACGACGATCATTCTCTGCCTCTCGACCGCCGCGTTCGCCTTCGCCATGCTGCTGCGAAGCTATCCGCTTTCGGACGCCTTCATGCTGATGGTCGGGATGGCGGTCGCGGCGATCCCCGAAGGCCTTCCGGCCGTGATGACCATCACCCTGGCGATCGGCGTGCAGCGCATGGCCGCGCGCAACGCGATCATCCGACAGCTGCCGGCGGTGGAGACGCTCGGGTCCGTCTCCACGATCTGCTCCGACAAGACGGGGACGTTCACCCGCAACGAGATGGCCGTCACCAAGGTGGTTCTGTCGGACCGCGCTTTCGAGGTCGGAGGCATCGGCTATGCGCCGAAAGGCGGCTTCAGCATCGGGGGCCGGGAGATCGACGTGGCGGACGAGCCCGGATTGCTGCAAGTCTCGCGGCTGGCGCTGCTCTGCAACGACGCCTCGCTCCGGCAGGTCGGAGACGACGGCTGGGCCATCGACGGAGATCCCATGGAGGGCGCGCTGGTCGCGCTCGGGCTGAAGGCGGGCCACGATCGCGACGGGCTTGCCAAGCTGTTTCCGCGCTGCGACGAGATCCCGTTCGATGCCGCGCACCGCTACATGGCCACCCTGCATCACGGCCGCGACGCCTCGGCCTTCGTCTGCGTCAAGGGGGCGCCGGAGCGCGTTCTCGACATGTCCGAGCGCCAGGCGATGGCATCGGGCGAGGCTCCCGTCGACCGGGCCTATTGGCAAGGAGCCATCGACGCGCTTGCCCGGGAGGGCCGCCGTGTCCTCGCCATCGCCTCGCGGCCCGTGCCTGCGGGCAAGCGCGACCTCGACTTCGCGGATGTCGAGCGGGGCCTGACCCTCGAAGGCATCGTCGGTCTGATCGACCCGCCGCGCGCAGAAGCCATCGCGGCGGTGGCGGAGTGTCGGAGCGCCGGCATCGACGTGAAGATGATCACCGGCGACCATGCGGCCACGGCGAGCGCCATCGCCGCCGAACTCGGTCTCGCGGCGCCGGACGCGGTCGCCACCGGCCAGGACCTCGACGGCCTGGACCAGGCAGCGTTTCGCGAGGCTGCGGCGACCACCAGCGTGTTCGCGCGCACCAGTCCCGAGCACAAGCTGCGTCTCGTGGAGGCGATGCAGGCGGACGGCAACGTGATCGCCATGACCGGCGACGGGGTCAACGATGCGCCCGCCCTGAAGCGCGCCGACGTCGGCGTCGCCATGGGCAACAACGGAACGGAGGCCGCCAAGGAGGCGGCCGACATGGTCCTGGCCGACGACAACTTCGCCTCCATCGTCGCGGCCGTCCGCGAGGGGCGCACCGTCTACGACAACCTCACGAAAGTCATCAGCTGGACCTTGCCCACCAACGGGGGCGAGACCTTGGTCCTGCTTGCGGCCGTCCTGTTCGGATTGACCCTGCCGATCACGCCGGTCCAGATTCTCTGGATCAACATGGTGACCGCCGTCGGCCTGGGCCTGGTGCTGGCCTTCGAGCCGGCCGAGCCCGACATCATGCAGCGCGCGCCGCGCGTCGCCCATGCGCCGTTGCTCTCCGGCCTTCTGCTCTGGCGGATCGTCTTCGTGTCGATCTTGTTCGCGATCGCGGCGTCCGGCATGTTCGCATGGGCGCAGACGCAAGGGGCCTCGCACGAGGAGGCTCGCACCGTTGTCGTGAACGCCATCGTCGTCATGGAGATCTTCTATCTTTTCTCCGTGCGCTATCTGCGCATGACGTCGCTGACCTGGCGGGGCATGCTCGGCACGCCGGCGGTCCTGATCGGCGTCGGCTCGATCGTTCTCCTCCAGCTTGGCTTCACATATCTGCCGTTCATGCAGACGCTGTTCCAGACGCGGCCGGTCTCGCTCACCGACGGCTTGGTCATCGTCGGAGCCGGCGTGGCGCTGTTCGTCATTCTGGAGATCGAGAAGCGCGTGAGGCGCCATATCCTGGCGCGGGACTGGCGCGGCAGATCTGTCTGATCAGGACACCGCCGCCGCTGCACCGTCTTGCCGTTGCGCTTGTGCCGCAAGCTGCCGCAGATAGTCCTCGGTCACGTCGCCGAGCTGGGTGGCGAGCTCGCGGGCGGTGTCGTTATCGTCGCCGGTGGCGCCCTCGCGCAGGATGGCCTTCACCGCGTCCACGTGCTGCTCGACCAGGACGAGGGGGATCTTGCGCCTGTCGGGGCAGGAGTCGAGCAGGTGACAGAGCGAGGCGCAGATGTCGCCGGCGAGCGGATAGCCGAAGGTGTCGGCCTGGCCCTTGATGTCGTGGGCCACGCTGAAGACCGCGTCGATGGACGTCTCGCTCAGACCGTCCGCCGTCAGGGCTGCGCTCGCCTTGCCCAGGCGCTCGACCTCGCCGACCATCCAGTCCTTGAAGTTGACGGAAAGCTCCTCGATGGCCTCTTCCGCGGCCTTGATGGCCTGCTTGGCCGCTTCGAGGCCGTTGCCGGGGCGCACGCAGCGTTTGGCGAGCGCATCGGAGCTGGCGATGATGTAGGCCTTGCTGGCGGCGCCGGTGTCCTGGGTCTGGGGTTCCAAGGGGCGTCTCCGTCTAGACAGCGATCTTGGCCTCTTCCGGGTCGACGACATGCTCTGTGTTGTCGCCCGAGCGCCGCTCGCTGCCGGTATAGTTGCCGTTCACGAAGCGGCGCCGGCAGGGGCCGAAATAGGTCTTGGTCTGAATGAAGTCGCGGGGGTTCTCGACCACGTTCTGAATGCGCCGGAA
>JAKSBI010000603.1 GCA_022361215.1 Hyphomicrobiales bacterium
AGTGCCGCTTCTTCGACGCCTGCGGCGGCAACACCCGCGTGCGCGCCATGCAGCTCACCGGCGATCCCTGGGCCGAGGACCCGGCCTGCTACCTGACCGACGAAGAGATCGGCGTCGCCGCCGGCGACCGGCTGACGGTCAGGCCGTTCAGAGGACAGCGCCATGAACCCGCGCACCGCATCGAGGCTTAGCGCGCTGGCGCTCCTGCTGCTGGCGGCGAGCCCCACGCACGCCGGAGCAGCACCGGACGGCGCGGCTCTCTACAAGGAGCATTGCGCCGAGTGCCACGGGGCCGACCGGTTCGGCCGTCAGGGTCCGGCCCTGATCCCGCAGAACCTGCGCCGGCTCCGGAAAAAGCGGGCTCACGGCGTCATCGCCAAGGGCCGGGCCGCCACCCAGATGCCGGGCTTCGGCGAGACGCTCTCGAAGGAGCAGATCGCCGCCCTCGTCGGCTACATCTATACGCCGCTCGCCAGCCTGCCCGAATGGGGTGCGAAGGAGATCGCGGCGAGCCACGTCGTGCACAAGCCCGAGCTGGTCGAAGGCAGCGCAAAGACGGCAAAGCCCGTCTACAAGGCCGACCCCCTCAACGTCTTCCTCGTGGTCGAGGCCGGCGACCACCACGTCACCGTGCTCGACGGCGACAGGTTCGAGCCGATCCACCGCTTCAAGTCGCGCTTCGGCCTGCATGGCGGCCCGAAATACACCTCGGACGGGCGCTTCGTCTATTTCGCCTCGCGCGACGGCTGGATCTCCAAGTTCGACATGTACCGGCTGGAGACCGTGGCCGAGGTGCGCGCCGGCATCAACACGCGCAACGCCGCCGTTTCCAGCGACGACCGCTATGTGATCGTCGGCAACTACCTGCCGCACACCCTGGTGATCCTGGACGCGCGCGACCTGAGCCTCGCCAAGATCATCCCCGTCACGGATGGCAAGGGCACCAGTTCGCGCGTCTCGGCGGTCTACGACGCCCGGCCGCGGCGGAGCTTCATCGCCGCGCTCAAGGACCTGCGCGAGGTCTGGGAGATCAGCTACGACCCGGACCCGCCGGCGGGCTTCTCCGGCTCCTGGGTGTACGACTACAACAAGACGTCGGGCGATGCGGCCAAGCCTAAAGCCTTTCCGGTCCGGCGCATAAAGGTCGAGCAGTACCTCGACGATTTCTTCTTCGACCAGGACTACATCTACGTCATCGGCGCGGCGCGGGACGGCGGTGGCCAGGTGGTCAATCTGGACGCCAGGCGCGTCGAGGCGCGCATCGACCTGCCCGGCCTGCCGCATCTGGGCTCCGGCATCACCTGGCCCTACAAGGACACCACGGTGCTGGCCACGCCCAACCTGCGCACCGGCGAGGTCTCCATCATCGACATGGCTACCTGGCGCACGATCAAGAAGCTGAAGACGCTCGGTCCCGGCTTCTTCATGCGCAGCCACGAGAGCTCCCGCTACGCCTGGGTCGACGTCTTCTTCGGCCCCCACCGCGACGCCATGCACGTCATCGACAAGGCGACCCTGGAAATCGTCAGGACGCTGCGCCCGGAGCCTGGCAAGACCGCCGCCCATGTGGAGTTCGACAAGACCGGCCGCCACGCCCTGGTCAGCATCTGGGACCGCAAGGGCGCCATCGTCGTCTACGACGCGGAGACCCTGAAAGAGGTCAAGCGCATCCCGATGGTGAAGCCCTCGGGCAAGTACAACGTGCACAACAAGATCACGCTGTCGCGGGGGACGAGCCATTGACCGAAACCTCCGTCGACAGTACCGCCCTCGTGCTGGTCGCCCATGGCGACCGCGGCGACGACACGCGTAACCGCTGGCTCTGGTCGCATGTCGAGGCGCTGGAGTGCAGCACGCGCTTCTGCCGGGTCGAGGGCGGACTGCTGAAGGGCACGCCGACGCTCGAGGAAGCTCTGGCGGAGGTTGGCCGGAGCAAGGCGCGCCGCGTGCTGGTCTATCCGGTCTGCATGAGCAACGGCTATTTCGTGAACACGGTGCTGGCGGGCCGGGTCTCCGCCGCAGATTGCCCGCTGCCGGTGAGCATCCTGTCGCCGCTGGGGCTCGATCCGCGCCTGCCGCCGCTCTGCCTGGAGCAGTCGCTGGCGGCCGCGCGGGCGTCGGGCTACGCCTCCGAGACCACGCGCCTGCTGGTGGTCGGCCACGGCTCGAAGTTCGGCCCGGCCTCGGCGCTGGCCACCGAGCGCATGGCGGAAGAGCTGAGGCGCGCCAGGCGCTTCTGCAAGGTCGAGCCGGCCTTCCTGGAGGAGCCCCCCTTCCTCTACGACGCGCTGGCTTCGGATCGCGGCCCGACCGTGGTCGCCGGCTTCTTCTCGGGCGAGGGCATGCACGCCCGCGGCGACGTGCCGGCGGCGATCGAGGAAACCGGCGCCGACGCCACCTATACGGGCGCCATCGGCGTCGACCGGCGCATTCCGGGCCTGATCGAGGCGGCGGTCGCCGACGAGCTGGTTAGGTCATGACCTAGTGCAGGCTGAGGCGTTCCGGCGTCATCTCGCCGGACTCGGCATAGAGGAAGAGCGCGTCGACATTGGAGATGGCGACGTGGTCGCGGTTGACCGAGACGCCGAGCGGGCGCAGCTTGGCGAGCGCGCGCGAGAAGCTCTCGGGCTTCATGCCGAGGCGGTTGGCGATCAGCGCTTTCTCGTAGGGCAGGTCGACGACGCAGGAGCCGTCGCGGCGCGGGCAGAGCCGCGCTAGAAAGTCCGCCACACGGCGCGGACCTGAGAGGATCTTGATCTCCTCGATCTGCTCCACCAGCAGCTTCAGGTGCCGCGAGGCCGAGGCCAGCATGCAGAAGGCCAGGTCCGGCTCCGCGTGGATGCACCGGCGCAGCGCCGTGCCTTCCACGCGCAAGAGCCGGGCCGGCGAGACCACCTCGGCGCTGGCCGGATACTGGCCGCCGAGAAACATCGCCGCCTCGGCGAAGCATTCGCCGCGCGTAAAGACGCCGACCACGGCTTCCTCGCCCTCGGGCGTCAGCCGGAAGATCTTCACCCAGCCGTCGCAGACGACGTAGAAGGCGTTCGCCGGCTGGCCCTGCTGGAACAGAAGTTGCCCTTTGCCGAAGGGGCGGGGCCCGTGATCGCCGATGATATCGCGCACCGCCGCGTCCGGCATGGCGCCGAAGAGCGGCGTCGACTTGACGATCTGCCAGTCATACGGGTCCATTGATCGCCCTCCCCACGCGCGATCGCATGCCCGGGCCCAAGCGGCCCCGCCGGGCACAAAGACTGGCTTAGATCTACCGGTTTCGCGGCCCGCCACCCTTGATCTTGGTCAAGAATGGGTGG
>JAKSBI010000219.1 GCA_022361215.1 Hyphomicrobiales bacterium
GCGCTGTCCCGGTGGGGCAGGCTCAGCGGCATGGCGCCCCAACCCGGGTGCCCGCCGGGGTCCGACCGCCTGGCCTCGCGGGCGGCCTCCAACTTGTCGATGGCGAGCTGCCGGGCCTTGCGCGCGTGGTCGGCGATCTTGTCCGCGCGGGTGCGGACGTCGCCCATGCGCTTGTCGAAATAGCCGACGAGCGCGACGGCGCCGGTGCAGATGGCGGGGTGCCTGTCCTGCTTGACGTAGCCGCGCAGATCCGTGGCGACGCGATGTGAGACCCAGCCAAAGTGCCGCTTCTTCGACAGCTCCGGATCGCTGCCGCGGGCCGTGACGAAGCGGCGGGCGAAGCGGAAGATCTTGCCGTCGGCCTTGGAGAGGCCCGCGCCGGGCTTCACGGTCCTGGTGACGCGGGACCAGCGGGCGCATCTGCGGCGCCAGCGCCACCGCCGCTCGTCCCAGACCCGCACCCAGCGGCGGCAGACGCGCCGTGTCCGGGTCACCGCGACCGGGGGCCGGAAGAGCCAACGTCCCGGCCGGGCACGGTCCTGCGTCCGGCCGGCTTCGAGCACCGGTTTCATCCGTTTGATCCTGCTCTCCCGCAGCCGCACGATCTCCTCGTGGAACGCGCCGGCGCAATCCAGGACCGGCCAGCTCAGCGTGGTGCTGTCCGACGCCTCGGCCTCGCGGCTGCCGGTGGGCCGCAGCGTGATCTTCAGATGGTTGGGCCTGCGCGCGCTTTCGGCCGAGCCCGCTCCGGCGTCGCGCAATCTCAGCTCCACGACCACCTTGCGTGGCCGGTTCTGCGGCAGCAGCGGCACGGCCGCGATGCGCTGCCCGCCGTCGTCCCTGGTTTTCACCGATGTGCCGGCGACGGCATGGATCTCGGCGATTTCCGGCTCCAGAACGAGCTCGGCACCGATCCGCTTGGGGCCGGATCGGTTGGTCAGCGTGATCTCGGCGAAGACGGCGCTGTCGGCCGGGTAGGTGGTGCCCGGATCGACGGGCTTCAGTTGCGCGTGGATGCCGCCCGCGATCAGCTCTTCCTTGGCGGGCGCGCCGTTCACTTCGTGGCTCTCCCGCGTATCGTCGGAGGTGTCGATGGCGCCCGTCGCCTCGTCGCTCACGGCCTCGATCGACATGGCCAGCCGCACGCTGCAAGCCGGCTGTCCGGGCTCGGCCCTGGCCGTCTCGCCGGCCGGGCCGGCTGCGAGCAGGCCCGCTAGAGCGAGGATCCGAGCCTGCCTGCCGAGCGCCGCCGAGAGGACCGACCGACCGCCGCTCGGCCGCTCGCTAGACGCTGGACTGTTCATCGGCATGCGGTCGCAATGCGAGAGTGAGTGGCCCTTGGAACTCCAGACTGAATGAGAGGCCTCATCCAAGCCGCCACATTTTTTCTCACGAATGGATCGGCGATGACAAGCCGCCTGCGATCACATTCCGCCAAGTCGGATGCTTCGCGGGAGCTGAGACCGGTTCGGGGGGAACGTGCGGGCGAGGTCAAAATGAAAACACTGCCGGAACGGCGTTCCGGCAGTGTTTGTCTCGACCCCGCATTGGCGAATTTCCGAAGAGTCCGCCCGGAATGATCGCCGCCGTACCCCGGACCCGGGGCACCGCACGACCATGTCGTGCCGGCGGCGATTGCCCTCTTTGGTCCAAGTCCC
>JAKSBI010000067.1 GCA_022361215.1 Hyphomicrobiales bacterium
CAGCAACAAGCCGATCCTGCTCTCGGTCGGCTATGCGGCCTGCCACTGGTGCCATGTGATGGCCCATGAGAGCTTCGAGGACGACGCCACCGCGGCGGTGATGAACGAGCTGTTCGTCAACGTCAAGGTGGACCGGGAGGAACGGCCCGACATCGACACCATCTACATGACCGCCCTGCACAGTCTCGGCGAGCATGGCGGCTGGCCGCTGACCATGTTCCTGACCCCGGACGCCGAGCCCTTCTGGGGCGGCACCTATTTCCCGAAGGAGCCGCAGTTCGGCCGGGCCGACTTCGTCAGCGTCCTGAAGGAGGTCTCCCGCGTCTTCGCCGAGGAGCCGCAATCGGTCCGGCACAACGCCACGCTGCTGGCCGAGCGGCTGGCGCCGAAACGCCCCGAGGCCGCGGCCGGCGCCCTTGCCGAGTCGATGCTCGCGGAGGCGGCCGGCCGTCTGGTCTCGGTGATCGACCCGCTGCATGGCGGCCTCCAGGGCGCGCCGAAATTTCCGCAGACCAGCTTTCTGAGCTTCCTGTGGCGCGCCGGCCTGCGCTACGGGCTGGCGCCCTGCCTCGACGCCGTCGACCGCACGCTCCGGCATATCTGCCAGGGCGGCATCTACGATCATCTGGGCGGCGGCTTCGCGCGCTACTCGGTCGACGAGAAGTGGCTGGTGCCGCACTTCGAGAAGATGCTCTACGACAACGCCCAGCTCCTCGACCTGATGACCGAGGTCTGGCGCGAGCGGCGCTCGCCGCTCCTGGCCGAGCGCATCGCCGAGACCGCCGACTGGGTCCTGCGCGAGATGGTCGCCGAGGGCGGCGGCTTCGCCGCCTCGCTCGACGCCGACAGCGAGGGCGAGGAGGGCAAGTTCTACGTCTGGAGCGAGGCGGAGGTCGTCGACGTGCTCGGCGCCGAGGACGCCGGGTTCTTCGCCGAGGTCTACGAGGTGACCGCCTCCGGCAACTGGGAAGGCACCACGATCCTCAATCGGCTGCAGGCCATGGACCGCCTGAGCGACGAGGACGAGGCGCGGCTGGCCGAGATGCGCCGGCGCCTCTTCGCGCGGCGCGAGGGCCGCATCCGCCCGGGCTGGGACGACAAGGTGCTGGCCGACTGGAACGGCCTGACGATCGCCGCCATGGCCAAGGCCGCGGACGTCTTCGGGCGGGCCGACTGGCTCGG
>JAKSBI010000589.1 GCA_022361215.1 Hyphomicrobiales bacterium
AGCGGCTTGCCGAACTCCGACTGCGCGGCATAGGCGTGGTCGCAATGGACGGCATGCTTGTTCATGGTCAAGAGGCTGTGCTGGATGTTGTCGGCGTCGGTGATGGTGCGGCCGGGCCGGTGCTCGTAGACGTCGCCGACCTGGAAATCCTCCAGATAGCGGCCGTAGCTCGCCACGATGGTGCGGCCGGCGGCGCCCGCGTCGGGCGGGGTGGTGTCTTGCATGTCGCTCTTCCGTTCTGGGCTGAGACTCTGGCCGGCGAGTATAGACCGCGCCCAAGAGCTTGTCCCGGCGGGGGCCTGTGCTGAATCCCACAGACGCCATCGGTGGAATGTCCGACAAAGCGCCCCACGGCGTACGTCCGCTCGCGGGCGTCGCCCCGTGCACGAACGACAACCCTGGGGAGAGTCATCATGAACCAAGCGGGTTATCAGCGGGGGCACGGTGGATACAGGCTCGAAAAGATGCGGAAGCGCGAAAAACGTCAGTTCTTACGTGAGGTTGCGGGGATCCTGCGGGATACGGTCATCCTCTCGCTTTGCATCGGGACCATGCTGCTCCTGATCTACTCCGCCTATACGCAAACCATCCCGACCGCCATCAAGATGCTGTTCTGAGGCGCCCGGGCACAGGGCGCGCGCCACGCCATCCCGCCACCATCGGCGCGCGCCCACGCGTGTCGGCGCCGGTCCCACGAACGCGGAACCGATCTCACGTCGCCCCGCGCCCGTGTCACGATGTCGTCATGCCCGGCATCTAGCCGCGGAGGGCGCAAGCCTCTAGACTCGCCCGAGATCCGACCCGAGAGGGATGAGCCATGTCCATCGCGAGAGCTGCGCTGATCGCAGCCACCTTGGCGCTGGCGCCCGCCGCCGCGACCGCGCAGTCGGGCCCGGGCGAGCCTCTGCCGATCCAGCCTCCGCCAGGCCAGTCGCTCCAGGGCCAGCCTGACCGCGGCCAGCCGCCGCCGCAGTCGGGGCCCGACAGCCGCCCCGCCGGCACCATCCTGAATCGCGACGCCCCGATCACCGAGCAGGAGGTGCGCCGCAGCGAGAGCTTCCGCTCCCGCGGCGTCGGCCAGCGCAAGGAGTGGAACCTCGACATCGGCAGCTTCAAGGAAGAGCTGCAGGCCCGCCCCGAGGACCTGCCCAACGAGCCCATCGGCGGCTATTCGGGCTTCCGCTTCCGCATGCCGCTCAAGGGCCGCGACCGCCAGTAATCTGTTCCTGTTTTGTTCTGAATCCCAAAACGCCCGAAAATAGCGTCTAAGTCACCGCGCGGTCGCGGAAATCCCGATGACGCTAATGGGGCATCACGCCCCGGTAGGGCAGGCGCAGCACGGCGTCGTGTACCATGGTGGCCAGCGTCGTCAGGTCGAACACCGGCAGCCGCGTCGCCTTCTGCAGCGTAGGGGCGTAGGGCGGCATGTCGGTGCACTCCAGCACGATGGCGCCGACGTCGTTGTGCGAGCGTACCAGCTTCTTGGCCGCGGCCAGGATCTCGGTCTCGATCTTGGCGGTGTCCATGTCGTCGCGCTGGCCTTCCAGGATCACCTCGCGGAACTCGCGGTAGTCCTCCATGCCCTGCACGCCGACCGGGATGTCGCCGGCGCCGACGGCCGCGAAATGCTCGGGCGTGAGATTGGGCCCGCTCGCCGTCAGCACGCCGACGCGCGTGCGCCGGCCGAGCATGTTGTGCACCAGCGGTACCTGGATGAGGCTGGAGGCGAAGACCGGGATGTCCACCGCCTCGGCGAGCTCGCGCTGGTAGAGCGCCAGGAAGCCGCAGCTCCCGGTGATGGCGCGCACGCCCTCGCGCTCGAGCCGCCGGGCGGCTTCCACGAACGGGTCGATGAAGCCGGGCGGCGGGCCGTTGACGAGCTTGGCGACGGTGGCGCCGCGCACGGTCTCGTAGAGCACGGGAAAGCCGAGGCCCGACGGGTTCTTGATGTGGCCCGGCGGCTTGGGAAAGCGCGAATCGAGGCAGAGCACGCCGATGGTCACGCCGCAGATGTTCGTCCCGCCCTTCAGCTTCATCGCTCCGGAACCTCCTCAATGAAAACGCCCGAAGCGCGTGAGGCTGTAGGGCGAGAGATCGAGATTGGGCGGCGTCCCCGTCGCCAGGTCGGCGACGATCCGCCCGGTCATCGGCGCCATGCCGAGGCCGTAATGGCTGTGGCCGAAGGCGGTGAACAGGCCCGGCTGGCCAGGCACCTCGCCGATGCAGGGCAGGCTGTCGGGGAGCGACGGGCGCACGCCCATCCACTCTTCGGTGTCCGCCGTGTCGAGGTCCGGCAGGATGCGCTTGGTCTGCTTGGCGAGCATGCGGGCGCGGGCGTCGTTCGGCTTGGCGTCGGCGCGGGCGAACTCGGCGGTGCCGGCGCTGCGCAGGCCCATCTCCATGGAGCTCGTCACGAACTTGGCCTCCACGTCCACGACCGAGTTGGCCAGCGTGACGCCGGGGCTGCGGAAGAGCAGGTGATAGCCGCGCTCGGAGACCAGCGGCAGGCGCACGCCGAAGGGCTCCAGCAGGCCGAGCGACCAGGCGCCGGCGGCGGTCACGACCTGGGCCGAGCGCAGCTCGCCCTCATCGGTGGCGAGCGACCAGCCGTCGCCGTCGCGTTGCAGCCGGTGCACGCGGGTGCGCAGGACCTCGCCGCCAAGCGCACGGACCTTGTCCGCCAGCACCGCGCCGATGCGCCCCGGCGAGAGCGCCCGCGCCTGGTCCTTGACGAGGATGGCGGCCTGGTAGTCGGGCGACACGCAGGGCTCGATCTCGCGCAGCTCGTCGCCGGACACGACCTCGATGGGCGCGCCCTCCGCGGCCCTGAGCCGCCAGCCGAGGCCGTTGAGATCGGCGGCCGCGGCATTGCGGTAGAGATGGACGTACCAGGAAGCCTGCACCAGATGCTCGTGGCCCGTGCCGGCCAGGTGGCGGCGGTAGATGTCGACGTTCGGCCGGACCAGCGCGGCCATGGCGGCGGAGATCTCGGCGACGCGGTCGGCGCGCCCGGCCCGCAGGAACCTGACGGCCCAGGGCAGGAACTTCGGCAGATAGGCGGGCCGGACCGCCACAGGCCCTTCCGGGTCGAGCAGCATCCCGGGGATCTTCTTCCAGAGCCCGGGCATGGATTGCGGCACGCAGGACCAGGGCGAGATGACGCCGGCATTGCCGTGACTGGCGCCCTGGCCCGGCGCGTCCTTGTCGATCAGGCGGACGCGCTTGCCCTTCTCCTGCAGAGACAGCGCGCAGCAGATGCCGACAATGCCGGCCCCGACAATCGTCACATCGGCCTGGGTCTGCGCTGTCATCGTCTTACTCTTCGGCCTTGGCCGCCGCTGCGGCCGCTTCGATGCCCTGCCGGCTCTGCGACCACTGCAATAGCAGCAGCGGTGCGACGAGGGCGAGCGCCGTAAGGTCGCTCTCCCAGCTCGGCGCCACGAGCAGCAGTCCGGCACAGACCATGGCGAAGCGCCAGAAGGCGTTGAGCGGCGCCAGGAAGTAGCCGGCGACGGCGGTGGCGATCACGAACACGCCGAGCGCGCAGGTGGTGGAGACCATCAGGAACGAGGCCCAGGTGAAATGCTCGGGCAGAACCAGAAGCATGGTCGGCGCATAGACGAACACCATCGGCACCATCAGCTTGCCCACGCCCAGGGTGAAGGCGGTGATGCCGGTCCGGAACGGGTTGGCGCCGGCGATGCCCGCGGCGGCATAGGCGGACGCGCAGACCGGCGGCGTGATCTCGGAGATGACGCCGTAATAGAGCACGAACATGTGGGTGGCGAGCGCCGGGATGCCCAGCTGTGCCAGGGCCGGCTGGGCCACGGACACCAGCATGATGTAGAGCGCCGTCGTCGGCAGGCCGGCGCCCATCAGGATACAGGCCATGGCGATCAGGGACAGCGACAGGAACTGCTGCAACGAGGCTTGAGAAAAGGCCTCCAGCGGAATCCATGCCAGAAGGAGATGCAGGTCTTCCGCCATCTCGCGCGCGCCGTTGGTGACCATGAAACCGAGCCGGAAGGCGACGCCGGTGGTGTTGATGACGCCGACCACGATGCCCACCGCAGCCGCGGCCGCACCCACCGCGAGCGCATACTGGACGCCCACATGGAAGCTGTCGAAGAGCTTCGAGAGATCCTGGCGCTCGTGCTTCTGCATAAGCGCGATGACGATGCAGGCCGCCAG
>JAKSBI010000759.1 GCA_022361215.1 Hyphomicrobiales bacterium
GACGTCCAGCCCTCGAATGGGACCCGTCCCTTCGGGATTTCGCGAGATTGGCCCATCTCCGCGTCACTCGGGCTTGAATATGCAAGGCATGTCCTGCGCCCTCGTTCCTAAAGCTGAGCCAATCTCGCAAAACCAGCATCCACAAGGTGAATGTCCACAGGCCCTAGTCCGTGCTCCGCGCCGGCGCCCGTGACCCGTGCGGCATCGTGCAGCGCGGTCCGGAAGGCCTAACAAAGGCCGGCGGCCCGGACAAGCCCGCAGCCGCCGCGCGGGGTCCGGCGCTACTGGGTAGTGGCTGCTGCCTGGGGCTGCTGCTGTTGGGTGCTCCCGGCCGCGATGCCGCGGTTGAGGGCGCCGCCCAGGATTGCCGCCGCGCCGGCCAGGCCCGAGCCCTCGCCGCCGCCGACCACGGTGTGCGGCACCAGGCGGCTGACCAGCCGCACCAGCTCCGGCCGCTGCTCCAGCGTCTTCAGCATCTTGTCCAGCGCCTGCAGCAGCGCCACCCGATCCTGACCGAGCACGGTCGCCTGCGCGCTCTGGCCGCGCGCGAGCTGCTCGAGATACTGCCGCTCGGCGCGGCCGAGCGCGGCCCGCTCCTCCTCGCGCTGCTGGGCTACCTTGACGGCGATCTGGGCCGCCACCAGCCGCGGTTGCTCGTTCGCGGTGGAGCGCGCCTGCTCCGTCTCGATGCGCTTCTGCTGGGCGGCGGTCTCGCGCTCATAGGCCTTGGAGAGCTGATCGGCGAGCTGCACCCGCAGCCGCGAGATCAGGAGCTCGGGCGGGATCGACGGCTCGCCGAGCCGGATCTCCTTGATCTCAACGCCCGCCTTGCGGCCCTCGATCTTGATCTGCTCCTCGATGGTCTGCTCGAGGGAATCGCGATTGTCGATCAGGTCGAGGACGCGGGTCGGCCGGATGGTGTATTTCGCCGGCACCACGAAGGCGCCGTCGTCGCCCTTCTCGCGCACCCGGATGTCGCTGCCAGCGACGTTGCGCACGATGGAGCGGATCGCCGGCGTCAGGATGCGGTTCTCCACCTCCTCGATGTTGCCGACGCTGCCGACCACCACCGGCGCGTTCTCCGGCGAGATCTGCACCAGGGCCCGCAGCTCCAGCGGGATGTCCCAGCCCTCGATCTTCACGAACACGGCCGGGTCGGCGGCGTTGCTCGGGACGGCTTGCTGGGCGGCGCGCTCGCGCTGCTTGATGTTGCCCTGCTGGTCCACCGAAAGGTCGATGATGCGCTTGGTGTAGCCGCCCTTGTAGATCCAGGTGCGCACGCGGGTATCGACCAGCGTCACCTGATAGGCCCGGTGGTTCAGATAGTAGGCGCCCGGGAACAGCGGCTCCTTCCAGATGCCGACGCAGCCGCGCGGCACCAGCGGCACGCTCAGCGCGCCGCGGATCTGCTCGCCCTGCGCCGCGGCGGCCACTTTCTCCTCGATGCAGTGGGCGCCCGGCTTCTGCACGTTGCTCTTGATCACGCCCACATGGCCCGCCGGGATCAGCGTGGCGCGCGTCTCCTTGTTGACCTTGACCTGGAACAGGTAGCGGTTGAGGCGGTAGCTGCCGGGCTTGAGCACGGTCTCCTGCGGTCCGCGGATGCCGCCCTTGGTGATGAAGCTGGCGGCGTTGAGCATGGTGGGCAGCCTGTCGTCGGGGATCACGGGCGCGATGAACATGTTCTCGGGCATGGGCTGCCCGTCGAGCGCTGTGATCTCGCCGTAAAAGCCTTCCGGCACGTTCACGACCTCGAACTGCTCCACATCGTAGAGCACGCGGATCAACGGGATAAAGTGGAAGCCCGGCCCGAGGATCTGCGCCTGCGGCCCCTTCTGCCCGTCGAGCGCGATGATGCGTCCGGGCGGCAGCTCCTGAAAGGCGTAGATCCGCTTCAGATGGCCGATCCGGTCGGCGTCGATGAACACGAACGACGTGCCGGCCAGCAACAACAGGCCGATGCCGGTCAGCACCACGCCGCCGAGGCGACTGGCGGCGCGGCGGAAGAACCGCTTGGTACGGCCTTCGCCGGGCTGAGGCGGGGACGATCCACCGAAGAACAGGATGTAGATCCCGACCGCAAAGGCAACGAATCCAACGACGACGCCGAGCATGAGTCCGCCTCCGTGCGCTGAAGCCCACCCGCGGCGGATGATGCCCGAGTCGGACGCACCACGCCAGCCGGTTCAGCCCCCGCCCTCGAAGGGCGCCGGAGACGGCTAAGTGACGACCATGACGATAGTTTGGGCTAGCGGTCCGGGCAGTGCAACGTGCCGCGCCGGTCGACCTCGCAGCGCTTGTTGAACTTGTGGTTGGCCCACAGGCCCGCATCGGGGCAGTAGATGTAGCCCCAGCGGTTGGCCCAGCAGCGCGCTCTGAGACCCGGATGCGGCCTGAGATCGGCCAGATAGGCCTCGCTCCAGCCGCTCCGGCGGCAGTCCTTCTGCCAGCCGCGACCGTTCTTCCAGGTGCGCTTGCAGTGCCAGCCCAGGACCTTGTGCACGAGCGCCGGCGCGGCGTCGCCGGCCGGATTGGGCAGGAGCGGCAGCGCCTGGGCGGTACCTTGGAGAGACATCGTTCCGGCAAGGGCGACGGCGAGGCATAGCAGCAGCTTGTTGAAGCTCATGGCGCACATCCGGTGGCAAGTGAGAACCCATCTCGGGCGGCGAATCTGCAAGGTGGCTGCAAGATTCGACCGACGAGAGACTACCGGAAATCCTTACGGCTGACAAAGGCGTGCGCCGGGGTTTCGATGGGACGTGCGGGGATGTCGCGGGCGAGGCGCCGCATTGACAGCCGGTCCGGCACGCGCGAGCAAGGCGCCAGCCATTGGTGGCAGCCGAACGATAATACTCTGGAGGAGACATGAGCGAGCCGGTGCTGGAAACGGAGATCGACGGCAGGGGGGTCGCAACGGTCCGGCTCAACCGGCCCGAGGTGAACAACGCCTATAACGGGGAGATGGTCCAGGGCCTGATCGAGGGGCTCGCCGCGCTGGGGGCGGATCCGAAAGTGCGGGTGGTGGTGCTGCGCGGCAATGGCCGGCATTTCCAGGCCGGCGCGGATCTGGCCTGGGTGCAGGCCAACCGGGAGAAGAGCGCCGACGAGAACCTGGAGGTCTCGCGGGCCACGACGCGGGCCGTGCACGGGCTGACGGCGTTTCCCAAGCCGACCGTGGCGCTGGTTCACGGCGGCTGCTTCGGGGGCGGCGCGGGCATTGCGGCTGCTTGCGACATCGTGATCGCGGCCGAGGACGCCATCTTCGCCATCACCGAGGCGCGCTGGGGGCTGGTGGCGACGCCCATCGTGCCGCAGCTCCTCTCGCGGCTCGGCCCCGGCCGCACCCGGCGCTACAGCCTGACCTGCGAGCGCTTCAACGGCCGGCGGGCCTTCGAGATCGGCCTGGCCGACGAGGTCTGCCCGGCCGACAAGCTCGACGAGACCGCGGCGCCGATCATCGACGCGCTGCTGCATTGCCCGCCGGAGGCCCTGGCCCAGAGCAAGGCGGCGGCGCTGCACTACGCCGGGCTCGCCTTCGGCGAGGAGGAGCTGGAGGCGATGGCACAGCCGCATGCGCAAAAGCGCATGTCGGAGGAGGCCGACGAGGGGCTGAACAGCTTCCTGGAGAAACGCGAGCCTGCCTGGTATTCGCCGTGAGGCCCTAGCGTTACATGCCGAACCACCAGGGCAGGGGGTAGCTGTCCTCTTTCAGGCCGATCGC
>JAKSBI010000740.1 GCA_022361215.1 Hyphomicrobiales bacterium
GACCAGCTCGGCCGCCGGGATGCCCGGGAAATTGCCCGTCACGAGGGCCGAACGATCGTCGGGCGCGACCACCCGGCGGGTCGTCGGCGAGCGCACCTTCTCCAGGAACGCGAACAGGTCTTCCCGCGCCCGGCCGCCCCTGACGAACCAGCGCTCGACGCTGTACAGGGACGAGACCGCCTTCATGGTCGGCTCGCCCTCGACGACCTCGTGCGTGGCGCGGATCAGGTCGAGCGTGTCGGTGGAGCCCATGTCGTGATCCTTGGGCCACTGGATCAGAAGCCGGAGCGTGTCCGCGCCCGAGAGCTCGGTGTTGATCAGCCGGATCGCCTGATAGGCCGGGTTCCCCTTCGGCAGGTTGTCCTGATACTGGTATTGTGGCGTGTTGAGCGTGTAGAGCCAGCCGCTGCCAAGGGTCAGCAGCGCGCCAGCGACGAAGATCGTGGCCGGGCGGGCGCGGACCCAGCGCGCCGCGGTGGCGGCCAGCACCTGGACGCCCCGATAGATCCAGTCCGACCGCTCCTTGACCGCACCCGCCTTGCCCAAGCGTCCGAGCAGCAGATGGCAGAGCGGCGGCAGCGTCGTCATGATAGCGATGTAGGACAGCGCCGTGCCCAAGGCTGCCGTCAGGCCGAACCTGATGATGAAGGGATGCGGAACGATGACCAGGGCCAGCAGCGCCAGAGCCGTGGTCGCGGCGGCGAGGACGCAGGCCGGCCCGACCTGCATGACGGCCCGCCGGATCGCATCGTCCAGCGACATACCCCGGCCCAGGCCGCGTCGCACCGAAAACAGCACATGCATGGCGCTTGCGAACGCGATCACCATGACGAGGGACGGGATGACATTGGTCAGCACGTTGATGTCCTGACCCGTGAAGCCCATGCCGCCTCTGAGCCAGGTGATCGCGACCACCGCAGGCGCCAGCGCGATGATCACGTAGGGAATGCTGCGAAAGAACAGCCAGCAGAACAGGATCGCAATGATCAGGCCGGCAATGCGGAAGGTCTTCTGGTCCCGGATCAGGGCGCCGAGAATCTCCACCCGCATGACGGACGCGCCGGTGAGCCGGACGCGGAGATCCGCGTCCTGCACGACCTCATTCGCCAAAGTCTCGATCTCGCCGATGATCTTGCGCAGATCGTCCACAGCTCGGTTCGATCCCTTCAGCGAGAGCACGAAGAGGGCGAGACGGCCGTCCCAGGACAGCAGCTTGCCGGCGACCAACGGATGGTCCAGGAGGCGCTGGCGAAGCGCGGCCATGTCCGTGGCCTCGCTCAGCTCGGGCGGCACAATGGAGGCCGTCGCTCCGGTCGCGTCGGGCGGGGTGCGGGCGGAGAATGGCGAGAGCACATAGCCGACCGACTCGATAAGGCCGAGCTCGAGATGAAGCGCGCGCAGGCTTTCGAGCGCGTCCGGCCGGAAGAGGTTCGCCCCCTCCACGACGATCAGCATATCCCGGCCGGAGCCCGGATACTGCCGCGCGACGTCCTCGAGCGTGGCGAAGTCGGGTGAGCCGGAACGGAAGATCTCACGGATGTCGCTGGAGAAGCCGAGGCGACTCGCACCGATGCCGGCAACCGCCGTCAGCACCAGAACGATTACAATCGCCGCGCGCGGAAATCTCAGCGTGAGAAGTCCGAGTTTTTCGAGCCCAAAGCCTGCGGTCATAGGGGCATTTAAGGCCCGTCCGGCTGTTTGGCTACCCCAATCTTGGCTCATCGTTATCACCCAGAGGTTGAGACGCGCGGTCATGCCGCCGCCAAAAGCCATGCGTTTTACGCGCATCTGTTGTGCAGTGCAGCATCTTTTTTAGGCAAATGGAAAGATCTATGTCGGAGTGATGCGGCGACGGCCTACGTGCCGCTCGAACAGGAGGACAGAACCATGTCGATCATCGGACGTGCCTGGGACAAGCTGCGCAAGCACCGGGAATATCACCGTCTGGTCGAGGAGCTTCACCGCCTCGACGACCGCATGCTCGACGATCTCGGTATCCCGCGCCATCGCATCGAAGTGGTCGCGCGCGAGACGGTCGAGGGCACTGGACATCAGAACGCCACGGTGTGACCGCACGAAAACAAGAGCGCCCGACCGCGCCGATGCGCACGGGCGCTCTTTTTTTGTCTGCTTTTATGTGAGACCCGGAGCCTGTCTCAGGCGATCACGTGGTCGGTCCCGGCAGGTTGTCCAGGTCGTTGATGTACCACTCCTCGACCTTCACGATGGCCGGATTCTCGCCGTTCTTATAGATCCAGGAGTCCACGGCATAGCGCTGGCCGCCATTGGTCTCCTCGAGCACGGCCGTCCAGTGGGGCCAGTACTTCACACCCCTCAGGATATTGCCCTTGGAGAAGGGAATCTGGACGGTGTGGTACTTGATCAGCCCCTTGCTGTGCAGAAACATCAGATAGGCAGTGGTGTTGGTGGCCTCGTCCACGCAGTCCTGCTGGGTGGGATCGCCCGAGGCCCGGTAGTCCATACCGGGCCGGTCCGCCGACGTTCCGAGTTTTGCCCCCACCTTCTTTTCGATCCAGGCGATGGCATAGGCGATGGCGCGGCGCTCCTCGGCCGGCGTATCCGCCTTTTTCGTCTTCCGCATCACGTCGCCGATGGCCTTGACGTCGGCCCTGGAGAACGACACGCGCGAGGTCCGCTGGCAGCCATAGGCATGACAGACGGTGACGACGTTGCCGCGCGGCGGCTCCGTCTTCCAGTCGGCGAAATGCAGGTCCGGTGCGCCGCTTCGCGAGTAATTACAGCCCGAGACCCCTACGGCCGTGGCCACCAAGGCTGCTGCGATTCCCCCGCGTCTCATCGATCACCGAACAGAGTTGCGCTGTTTTCCCTCTCTCTTCAGCCCTATAGCACCACAATAGGGACAGGGGAATGTCAAGCGATTGAGGACCTTCGATTTTTCTCCTAGGGTGTCGCATCATGGCAACACCGGATCACATCCATGTTATCGGCGGCGGTCTCGCAGGCTCCGAGGCCGCCTGGCAGATCGCCCAGGCCGGCGTGCCCGTGGCGGTGCACGAGATGCGCCCCGTGCGCATGACCGAGGCGCACAAGACCGACGGATTGGCGGAGCTGGTCTGCTCGAACTCGTTCCGCTCGGACGATGCGCAGTCCAACGCCGTCGGCCTTCTGCATGAGGAGATGCGGCGGGCCGGGTCACTTATCATGGCGGCCGGCGACGCCCACAAGCTCCCGGCCGGCGGCGCGCTCGCCGTCGACCGCGACGGCTTCTCGGCCCAGGTGACGGACCGGCTCGCGGCGCACCCCCTAGTGACCATCGAACGCGGCGAGATCGCCGGGCTGCCGCCGGCCGATTGGGACAGCGTGATCATCGCCACCGGCCCCCTCACCTCGCCTGCCCTGAGCACGGCGATCCAGGGCCTCACCGGCGAAGAGGAGCTTGCCTTTTTTGACGCCATCGCGCCGATCGTGCACAAGGACTCAATCGATTTCGACGTCTGCTGGCTGCAGTCGCGCTACGACAAGACCGGGCCGGGCGGCACCGGCGCCGACTACATCAACTGCCCCATGGACCAGGCCCAGTACGAGGCCTTCATCGACGCCCTGCTGGCGGCCGAAAAGACCGAGTTCAAGGAGTGGGAAGAGAGCACGCCCTATTTCGAGGGCTGCCTGCCCATTGAGGTGATGGCCGAACGCGGCCGCGAGACGCTGAGGCACGGCCCCATGAAGCCGGTCGGCCTCACCAACACGCACAAGCCCGACGAGAAGCCCTATGCCGTCGTGCAGCTGCGCCAGGACAACGCCCTGGGCACGCTTTGGAACATGGTGGGCTTCCAGACCAAGCTGAAATATGGCGAGCAATCACATATCTTCCGCACCATTCCGGGCCTGGAGGACGCCCAGTTCGCGCGCCTCGGCGGCCTGCATCGCAATACCTTCCTGAACAGCCCGAAGGTGCTCGACCGGAGCCTGCGGCTAAAGGCCGAGCCCCGTCTGCGCTTCGCCGGTCAGATCACGGGCGTCGAAGGCTATGTAGAGTCCGCCGCCATCGGTCTCCTGACCGGCCGATTCGCCGCCGCCGAGCGCCTTGGCGGCGCCATCGCGCCGCCGCCGGCGACGACGGCGTTCGGCGCGCTCGTCAACCACATCACCGGCGGGCATCTGAGCGGCGACGACGGATCGGGCTCGCGCAGCTTCCAGCCCATGAACGTGAACTTCGGCCTGTTCCCGCCCGTGGAGCTGCCGGCGCGGATCGACGGCAAGCGCCTCAGGGGCAAGGAGAAGGGCCGCGCCCGCAAGCAGGTCATGTGCGCCCGCGCGCTCGCCGACGTGGATGGCTGGCTGGCGCCGGCCGCCAAGGCGGCGGAATGACGCTCAGGGCGCCGCGCCGAGCATTACCCAGACCCGTCCGGTCAGATATCTGAAGCCCGACTCGTCGCAATTTCCGGTGAAATGCTGGAAGAACAGACCGATCCGCATGTCGCCCAGCTTGTGCACGAAGAGATAGGGCGGACGGCCGGGCTGGGTCGCTTGCGCCCCATCGGCCAGCGCCCCGAGGCCATTGGGCCGTTGGACGGTCTCGACCAGCTTCCTGAACGGGAGCCGGTCGGACGCGCCGCTTGCCGGATCTTCCAGGGTGATGGCGGTTCGCGACACGGTCAGCTTGATCCTGCGATCCGGACGCGCCTCGACCGTGAACTCTCGTGTGGCTCGTTTTTGCGAGAGCATAAACTGGTAGGGACCCGAGAAGGACGTAAACCCCTCCACGTCGAGATGCGCCGGCTGATCGGGCGCATAGGCGACCGAGCCCGTGCGGCTCGAGCTGCGGATGGCGGTGCGCACGCCGATCAGCTCGGCAATCCGCTTGGGCCGCGGCGGCTTCGCCATGTCCTTGGCGAACGGGTCGTCGGAGCGGCCGGAGAACCAGGGCGCGATGGCATCCAACCGGTTCCCACGCCAAAGATAGGCGACGATCGAGTTGACCCTCTTGGCGTCCGACGCCGGCAGCCGGTCGTCGAACGTCACCTCCGCGATGCGGCCGCCCTTCAGCCGTCCGTGCTTTTCCAGCAGCGCCGCCAGCTCGGCGGTCTGGCTGCGCACCGACGTCGCCGCCGTGCCCCACGGCCCGACCGAAGCCAGCCCCAACAGCAGACAGAGGCTGAGCGGCAGCAGGCGAATATCCCGGTCGTCGCGCCGGACCGTGAACAGGACGGCCAGAGAGGCGAGCCAGATGCCGGCCAGCACGACGAGATAGCGCTCGTCCGTCACGCCGTACTGGCCGATGCGCGCGAAGGCGGCGAGGAACAGCAGCACCACCGGAACTGCCGTCAGCCAGAACCAGTGCCGCCAGAAAAGGGTCACCAGCGGACCGCCACCGTCACGGGTTGGATAGGCCAGGAAAATGGTCAGCGCCCCGAGACCGCCATAGGCGAGGATCAGGGAGCCCAGATATCCCTTCGGCAGCACGCCGTCGACAGCGATCTTGACGGCATAGGCATAGAGGATGGCCGTGTAGACAAGCAGCAACGGGACCAGAATGAACTTGACGATGTTGTCGACGGCCCGTGTGGTGAAATCGGTCGGCACACCCACAGGCGCGTCCTCGCCAAACTTGCTTGCGGCGAGCGACAACCAGTTTATGGGCGCAATCAGGCACAGTCCGACAGTCCATGTATCCGCGAGCACCGACGCGCCGAAATCGAGACCGAAAAGCAACTCCAGCGTCACGACGATCACCGAGAGGCCGCCGGCGAACAGGCCCCCGCCGACCAGGGCCAGCGCAAGCCCGAGCCAGAGCTGGTGATTGAACTGCCAGAACGCCGGACCGACATCGCCCCCGCGCCGGGCGAGATAAGGAGCCAGTCCCGGCAGTATCGCCAGGGCTGCGCAGAGCTGAGACGGCTGCAGCCCGGCTGTCCGCGGAAACGCATGGAGGGCGGCGATGACGCCGATACCTGCGAGCGCCAGCCCGAAACGGCGGGTCGCGCCCCAGTCGACGGCCTCGGCGCGTAGCGCGATGGCGAGTGCCCAGAAGAAGGCCGACACGTGCCCGAGCGTAATGCGGAGCGTCGCGTCGCCGCTGAGGTCGAGGACGTCACCGATATCGAGCATATGGAATGCGGTCAGGGACGCCGAAAGCAGCACGGCAAGTGGAAACCGCCGGGCGGCGTTGGCCACGTCCGGCGCCAGGGACCTGATGACCCCACCCAGGCCTTTTCGCGAGGCTGACACGCGATTTGCTCCCCCTGCTGCTGCCTCCTGAGAGCGATATGTCGTCATCCTGCCTGGAAATTCCAGATGCCGCGGAGCGTCAAACCCGCCCGCGCAGTGCCGCCCAGGTCAGCCGCGACAGGCGTTGAAGCTGAGAAATATCACTGAGCTCACTCAGTTGAGTGTGCGACCTGCGTTCGAGAGCCTGCAAATAGGCCGGCACGAGCGTCAGCGGCAAAAAGGCCGGCAGCGGCGTATTGGATTGGGCCGCGAGCGCGGCCTGCGCCCGGGCGAGCGCACCGCGCGCTTCGGCGCGCAGATCGGCCAAAGCGGCCGACAGGCTGTCGTCGGCTTTGCCTGCCAGAACCTGCGCCGGGTCGACGCCACGATCGCGAAGCTGCGCTGCCGGCAGGTAGAGCCGCCCGGCGGCGGCATGCATAGGAAGCGCGCGTAGCAAGCCGGTCAGGCCGTAGGCCAACCCCGCCTCCCGGGCCGCGTCGTCGGGGCTGAGCGGCGCGCCCGCGACGATGCGGGCCGAGAGCGCGAACAGGGTGCCGGACGTCTTGCGCAGATAAGCCTTGAGTGCCGGCATGTCCGGCATGGCCTCGCCCGACACGTCGAAGCTCCTGGCATCGATCAGGCCCAGCAGCAGGGGTTTCGGCAGAGCGTGCGCTCGCATGGCCGCGCCGACGGCATCGGCAACCGGGTTGCCGGTGACACCGCCGCTGTCGAGCGTTTCGAGCGCATCCCGCCACCACTGCAGACGGATCTCCCCGAGCATCGGCTCCGACACAATGTCGGCGATGCGCGCCAGCTCGACATTGAAGGCAGTCAGCGCCATCAAAGCGTCCCGCGCCGGGGACGGCGCAAACAGGCCGGCGAGATACCGGTCGCGGTCGCCGGACCGGGCCGTCTCCAGGACGGCTCTTGCGTTCTCGGGCGTGTTCAGCGTGCCGGTCTCCTTGCCGCGCCGGACCACCAAGCTCACGCGACGGCGATAAGGGCGGCGGCTACGGCGCGCTGCTCGGCCAGAAGCACGTTGTAGGTTCGGCAGGCCGCGCCCGTGCCCATGACCTCCAGGCCGACGCCGGCCGCCGCGAAGGCCTCCCGGATCGCCGCCGAAGGGAACCGCTGGTGGTCGCCCGTGCCGAGCAGCAGGAAATCGATTGAGCCAGCTTCGCCGAAGACGCGCGCGAAGTCGCTCTCCACCAGATCGTCGAACCGGTCGACGGCCCAGGCATAAATGCCGCTCGGCAACAGCAGCAACGAGCCGCGGTGGCTCATCTCGGCAAAGCGGAAGCCGCCGTTGCCATAGGCGTCTATGGGGGCCCGGCCGGGGTAGCGCGCCTCCCGCTCCGCCATGGCACGGGTCCGTCAGGCCTTGCCGGCTGCGGGCTCCTTGACCTTGGCGCCGCCGAGGCCGCTCCAGTCGCGCTTGACCTCAAGCCTGAGCAGCAACGGCGCAGCGACGAAGATCGAGGAATAGGTGCCCACGATAACGCCCCAGATCATGGCGAAGGTGAAGCCGCGGATCACCTCGCCACCGAAGATGTAGAGCGAGAACAGCGCCAGCAGGGTGGTCACCGAGGTCAGGATGGTGCGCGAAAGCGTCTCGTTGACCGACAGGTCGATCAGCTCGGGCAAGGCCATCTTCTTGTATTTGCGCAGATTCTCGCGCACCCGGTCGTAGACGACCACCGTATCGTTCAAGGAATAGCCGACGATCGTCAGGATCGCCGCGATGATGGAAAGGCCGAATTCGAGCTGCAACGCGCAGAAGACGCCAATGGTCAGGACGACGTCGTGCACCAGTGCGGCAACGGCGCCGACGGAGAACTGCCACTCGAATCGGAGCCAGATATAGATGAGCACCGCCAGGATAGCGACGACGACCGCGATGGCACCCGATTGAATGAGCTCGCCGGAGACCGTCGGTCCGACCACTTCGACGCGGCGGTAATCCACCGTATCGCCGAGCGTGCTCTTGACCTTCTGGATCGCCTGCTGCTGGTTCTTCTCACCCCCTGGCTGCTGCTCGATGCGGATGAGGACGTCGGTCTTCTCGCCGAACTCCTGGATCTGCACATCGCCCAGGCCGAGCCCGCCCAGCTGAGATCTGAGCGACTTGAGATCGGCAGGGCCGCTCTTGGAGCGGATCTCGATCAGGGTGCCGCCTCGGAAATCGATGCCATAGTTGAGACCGACGGCGAAGAACAGGCCGAGCGACGCGACCATCAGCAGCCCGGACACCACGAAGCTCAGCTTGTGAAACGAGATGAACGGGATCTTCGTGCCCGACGGAAGGAAGCGCATGCCTTTCATGAGGTCGTCTCCCTAGATCGGAATCTCGGCCGGGCGGCGCACCCGCACCCATTCCGCGACCATCAAGCGGGTCACGACGTAGGCCGTGAACACCGATGTCAGAATGCCGATGGACAGGGTCACGGCGAAGCCGCGGATGGGCCCGGAGCCCAGCCAGAACAGCACCACCGCGGCGATAAAGGTGGTGATGTTGGCATCCAGGATGGTGCCGATGGCCCGGCTGTAGCCCGAGTCGATCGCGGCGATCACGGACTTGCCGGCCCGCACCTCCTCGCGGATACGCTCGAAAATGAGCACGTTGGCATCCACAGCCATGCCCATGGTGAGCACGATGCCGGCGATGCCGGGCAGCGTAAGCGTCGCCTGCAGCGCCGAGAGCGTGCCGACGATCAGGGCGATATTCACCGCGAGCGCCAGGTTCGCGAAGATGCCGAACAGGCCGTAGGACACCAGGATGAAGACGATGACGCCAGAGAGGCCGATCAGCCCGGCGATCTGGCCGGCCGCGATCGAGTCCGCGCCGAGACTGGCACCGACCGTCCGCTCCTCCAAGATGGTCAGCTCTGCCGGCAGGGCGCCGGAGCGCAGCAGCACGGCAAGGTCGTTGGCTTCCTGCACGGAGAAATTACCACTGATCTGGCCGGTGCCGCCCAGGATCGGCTCCCGGATCACCGGCGCCGAGATCACCTTGTCGTCCAGGACGATGGCGAACGGGCGCCCGACATTCTGTTGCGTGTACCGCCCGAACCTCTTCGCGCCGGCGGCGTCGAACCGAAAGGTGACGATCGGCTCGTTGGTCTGCTGGTCGAACGCCGGCTGCGCGTCGACGAGGCTTTCGCCGGAGACGACGGGCCGCGTTTTCAGAAGATAGCCGCTCGCATAGCCGTCGATGGACTCGTAAACACGGTAGCCGATCGGCGTCCGCTTCGTGTCAAGGGCCTGCTGTGCGGTGATGGCCGGGTGCACCTCCCGGTAGACGAGCTTGCCGGTCTTGCCCACCAGCTCCTTAAGGCGCTCCACATCCTTGATACCGGGCACCTGAACCAGAATGCGATCGCGACCCTGACGCTGAATGGTCGGCTCCGTGGTGCCAAGAGCGTCGATCCGGCGGCGCACGGACTCGATGGAGGCTTCAATTGCTGACGTGATGCGATGGAACAGGCCCTGTTCGGTGATCGTCAGGGTCATCACGCCCCCGTCGCCTCTCGCCACATCGAGCGTGTTGCCCCCCGTGCCCGTGAACACGGAGCCGCCGACGGGTTCCGACAACTGCCGGAGCCGGTTGAAGGCTTCATCGAAGTCCGCTGGATCCGTGATCCTGACGCTGACCTGCTGTTTTGCAAGCGACGCGGACAAGCCTCTGTAGTTGATCCTCTTTTGCCCAGAACCCTGCTGGGTCCGCAGCGCTGAGCGCGCGTCGTCGCGAATGGTCTCGAGCCAGTCCTGCACCAGCGCCTTGGTGTCCATGGAATAGAGCAGGTGCGCGCCGCCCTGCAGATCCAGGCCCAATGCGATCTGCTTGTGCGGCAGCCAGTCGGGCAGCCCCTCCAGCGACTTGGCGGAGAACAGGTTGGGAAGCGCAAGAAGGATGCCCGTGACCGAAACCAGGAGGACCAGGACGATCTTCCATTTTGCGAAATGAAGCATGCTGCCTCGTCTTTCAGCTTGGCGCCCGCGGGCGCCGCGACTTCGGGGCCGGTGCGGATCGGGCGGCCGCTACGTCTTGCCGCCGTCGACCGGCTCGCCCTTGGTGCGGACCTCCGAAAGCGTACCGCGCACGACCTTGACGCGCACGCCCTCGGCGATCTCGACCTGCAGCTCATGGTCGTCGGTGACCTTGGTCACCTTGCCGATGATGCCGCCGCTGGTGACCACGGTGTCGCCCCGGCGCACGCCCGCGACCATCTCGCGGTGCTCTTTGACCCGCCGCTGCTGCGGGCGGATGATCAGAAAGTACATGATCACGAAGATCAGAATGAACGGCAATAGCGTGACGAAAAAATCGCCGCCACCCTGAGCGCCCTGGGCATAGGCCGGTGTGATCAGCATTTCAGCTCCCCCTGTTGGGATTCGGTTACCCGCTCTCTGGCCTCCGTCTCGAACAGCGCCGTCCGAGGAGGCGGGTCTCGGCAAGTTGGCGGCGACTATAATCAGGTGCGTTGGCTTTGCAACCGATTGAAGGCGGACATTAATCACAGTCGCTCGCAAGGGGGTCAGCGGCTTTACGGCAGGGCCGAAGGTTGGCTAGAACCTTGCTTCACTCAAGAGGCGCAGCATGAACTACGAAGAACCTCAGGCCTCCATCCTGCAACGGATTGCCGCGGCGCTGGAGCGCTTGGCCCCCCCGCCGTCCCCCCGCCATGACTTCGAGGGGGCGGAGGCCTTCATCTGGCAGGCCGACCCGCAGGGTTTCCAGCCGGTGGCCGCCGTCAACCGTGTGCCACTGGGCCTTCTCAAGGGCATCGACCGCATGTCGGAGATCCTGCTGGCGAACACGGAGCGATTCGCCCGCGGCCTGCCCGCCAACAACGCGCTGCTTTGGGGCGCGCGCGGCATGGGCAAGAGCTCCCTCGTCAAGGCGGCCCACGCAGAGGTCCGCGACTCTCTGGCAGCGGACGGCACCCCGGCCAGCGATCTGAAGCTGATCGAGATACACCGCGAGGACATCGCGTCCCTGCCGTACTGCCTAGCCCATCTGGCCGCGAGCCCGCATCGCTTCATCGTCTTCTGCGACGATCTCTCGTTCGACGCCGACGACACCTCCTACAAATCCCTGAAAGCGGTCCTGGAGGGCGGCATCGAGGGCCGGCCGGCCAATGTCGTGTTCTATGCCACCTCGAACCGCCGGCACCTGATGCCGCGCAGCATGATGGAGAACGAGCGCTCGACGGCGATCACGCCCTCGGAGGCGGTGGAGGAGAAGGTCTCGCTGTCGGACCGCTTCGGCCTCTGGATCGGCTTCCACAACTGCAGCCAGTCCGACTATCTGGAGATGGTGCACGCCTACGCCCGGCACTTCTCGCTGGACGTACCGGCGGAGGAGCTGGAAGCGCAATCGCTCGAATGGTCGGTCACGCGCGGCAGCCGCTCGGGCCGGGTCGCCTGGCAGTTCATCCAGGATCTGGCCGGCCGCCTCGGCAAGCGGCTGACGCTGTAAGCTGTCAGACGAGATGGCGGACTAGGTGTCCGCCATGTGCTTGAGCGGGTTGACCGGCCGCGAGCCCTTGCGCAGCTCGAAGTGAAGCTGCGGCTGGCTGACGGAGCCCGTCTTGCCGGCCTTGGCGATGATCTGGCCGCGACGCACCGTATCGCCGCGCTTCACCAGCAGCTTCTCGTTATGGGCATAGGCCGACACCCAGTTGTTGGCGTGGCGCACCAGGATCAGATTGCCGTAGCCCTTCAGCTCGTTGCCGGCATAGGCGACGACACCGTTCTCCGCAGCCTTGACGGACGTGCCGAGCGGCACGGCGACGTTGATGCCGTCATTGTGCGAGCCGTTGGGCTTGGCGCCGAAGCCGGAGATCACGCGGCCGCGGACCGGCCAGCGGAAGGCATTGCCGCTCATGGGCTTCGGCTTGGCGAGTTTCGCTGGCGTGCGCTTAGGCAGGGCCGCAACCCGCGTACGTGCCGGCGCCGTTTGGGCATCGCGACGGGCCGGCAGGGCCTTCCCAGGCTTGGGGCGGACCGGGTTGCTGGCCGGCAGCGGCACCCTGGGGCCGGCCGAAGCCACGCGCACGGTCTGGGTCACGTCCTGCTTGGCTCTCGGCAACGGGATGCGGGTGGTGCGGACCACCCGCACGCCGGTCGAGGGCTGTGAGGTCTGCTGAGGCGTCCGCCCGGCGATGCGAACGGCCCCGGCGTCCATGGCCCCGCCCGGAACGCGGAGAACCTGGCCGGGCCTGATGCTCTGAGGCTTCTGCAAGTCGTTGTACTGAGCGAGCTTATGCCGGTCGACACCGAGCCGCTTGGCGATCGAGTAGACCGAGTCGCCCTCCTGCACGGTGTAGTTGGCCGGCGCCGAGAAATCGCTTCCCGGAATGACCAGCGTCTCGCCTTCGCGCAGACGATTGTCGCGCATGTTGTTCGCCGTCTTGATCGATGCGACCGAGACATTGTGCATCCGGGCAAGACCGAACAGCGTATCGCCGCGCTCGATAGTGACCGTTCGGTTCGCCGGCTTCTTAGGCTGTATGGGCTGTGCAACCGGCGGCAAGGATGTCCGCGCCACCGGCCGGGGGGCCGTGTACGGGGTGTGGATCGGTTGCGCGGCCGGCAGGCTCGACCTGGCGACATTCGAGGCCCGCGGCGGCGTTCCGCTCCCATATATGGGCTCAGACGGCACAGGCGGCAGCGCCGCGGTGACGATCGGCTCGTCCGGCACCGGCTTGGCAGTCTCGTCCGAGGCGCTGAAAACCGGAAAATCGAAGCGTGAAATGCCCGAGCTGCAGCCCCCAGCAGCCAAGGCGGCCGCAAAAGCCGCTCCCACCATCCCATACCGGCGGAGGCGACGCTTCATCCCGTTGAATTGGGTTGCATCGCTCATGTCATACACCTCTTGTCCATCCCCGAGTAAAGCGCCGGAGGTGTAAACAAGTTCTTAAGGAGGTGCTTCAAATGCCGAAGAGTCGGCCGGGCCTCGCACGGCGGCCCGGGCTGGCAAGCGATGGCTGAAGGAGAGTGCTCCTACTGGACGCTCAAGCGCGTGCCGGTGCCGCTCGGATCCGGCGGCAGCGTGTTCTGTTCGCTCTGCGTATCGCTGCCGACAAGGCCGAACCGGGGAAACTTGAACCCGGTCAGATTGTTGCCGCATCCGCTGGTGGCGAGCACCAGGGTGGCGACGAGCCCGGCTTGGAGCAAGGGGCGGAACCGAGCCCGATACTTCACGCGCGTCATCGAATCATCCAACGTTCCTGAACCTCGTTGCCGATCAGTGTTGGCAGCAATCGGTAAACGATCGGTAAAAAGCGGCCCGATATTGGACAGTGCGCCGGTCCGGTTCGCGCTAGCGCCGCTTGACCCGCCCCCTGACCAGCGGGACGAACCGGACAGGCAGAAGCTCTGTGTGCTCGATCTGTCCATCGTCCTTGTCGATCTGAACCAGAGCCTGGGTCTCGCGCGTCTCGCCGAGCGGGATGATCATCCGGCCCCCGTCCGCGAGCTGCTCAAGCAGTGCGGCGGGCGGCTCGGGCGCCGCGGCCGTCACGATGATCCGTTCGAACGGTGCCTGGGGCGGCCAACCCAACCAGCCATCCCCGATAATGGTCGTCACATTGGTAATTCGCAGCTTCTGCAAGCGTTTCTCAGCCGCCTTTTGCAATTCTCTATAACGTTCGATTGTGTAAACACGGCGGCAGAGATGGGACAGAATCGCGGCCTGGTAGCCGGAGCCGGTGCCGATCTCGAGCACCTTGTGGTGCTTCTCCACGGCCAGCTTCTCCGTCATGAACGCCACCACATAGGGTTGCGAGATAGTCTGACCGCAATCGATCGGCAAGGCGGTATCGGAATAGGCGCAGTCGACGAAGGCCTTGTCCACGAAGAGCTCGCGCGGGACCAGCTCCATGGCGCGCAGCACATGGGTGTCGTGCAGGCCGCGCCTGCGCAACTGCATGATAAGGCCGAGCTGATCGTGGGATGCCGCCATCGGCCACCGCCATACTGGATCATCTCTGATCATCTAATGTCGCAATCGACAGACCGGACCGCCAAACCGAATCGTCAAATAGCTTCCATTATTTGGTGATTCTGGCTCATTGTCGTTCAAAAGCCGCCGCAAGCCCAGCCGACACTCCGATTTCGGGTGCGAGGCCGCGGCCTGTGGACAATGGCCGGCGGCGGCTCACTCCGCGAACGCCGCCGACAAGTCGCTGCAGGTGGGCGCGTCGGTGAGATTGAGATTGAGCGGCGTAATGGAGATGCGGCCGGAATAGACCGCCCAAAGGTCCGTGCCTTCGGCCGGGTTCGACCGCCGGCGGCTAAAGCCCAGCCAGTAATAGGGGTTCCCGCGCGTGTCCATGCGGTCCACGATGCTCAGGAGATCCTGATCCCGCCGCCCCTGCTGCGTCACCGCGACGCCGGCGATATTGTCGGGATCCCGGTCCGGAAAGTTCACGTTCAGCACGATCCCTTTGGGCCAGCCCGTCTCCAGCAGCTTGCGCACCAAGTCCGCACCCAGCGTCATGGGCGTTTCCCATTTGACGTGGCTCGGCCCCTCGAAATCGACCATCAGGCTGAGGGCGATGGAGGGCACGCCGAGCAGCGTACCCTCGATGGCGCCGGCGATGGTGCCGGAATAGGTGACGTCGTCGGCGATGTTGGAGCCGCGGTTGACGCCCGAGAGCACCAGATCGGGCGGCTTGTCGGCAAGCAGAAAGCGTACGCCCATGATGACGCAATCGGTGGGCGTACCCTTCACCGCATAGATGCGCTCGCTGAGCGTTCGGCACCGCAACGGCTCGTGCAGGGTCAGAGAATGCGCCGCCCCGCTCTGGTCGGTCTCCGGCGCCACCACCCAGACATCGTCGCTGAGATCGGAGGCGATCTGCTGCATCGCATCCAGCCCGGGAGCCTCAATGCCATCGTCGTTGGTCACAAGTATGCGCATGAGGCTATGGGTCTCAAGCTGCCGCGATGGTCTCAAGGCCGCCCATATAGGGCTGCAGGGCGGCAGGCACGACGACGGAGCCGTCCTCCTGCTGACCGTTCTCGAGCAGCGCGATGAGTGTACGGCCGACCGCGAGCCCCGAGCCGTTCAGCGTGTGCACGAAGCGCAGATCCTTGGACCCCTCCACCCGATAGCGGGCGTTCATGCGCCGGGCCTGGAAGTCGCCGCAGACGGAACAGCTCGAAATCTCGCGATAGGTGTCCTGGCCGGGCAGCCAGACCTCCACGTCATAGGTCTTGTGCGCGCCGAAGCCCATGTCGCCGGTGGACAGCACCACCGTACGGAAAGGCAGCTCCAGCCGCTTCAGGACCTTCTCGGCGCAGCCCGTCATGCGCTCCAGCTCGTCCAGGGACGTCTCCGGGGTGGTCACGCTCACCAGCTCGACCTTCGAGAACTGATGCTGGCGGATCATGCCGCGCGTATCCCTGCCCGCCGCTCCGGCCTCGGACCGGAAGCAGGGGGTCCAGGCGGTCACCCGCAAGGGCAGCTCGGCCTCGTCGACGACGCGCTCCCGCACCAGGTTGGTCAGCGGCACCTCGGCCGTCGGGATCAGCCAATAGTCGTTGGTCGTGAGAAACTGATCCTCGGCGAACTTGGGTAGCTGACCGGTGCCGAACAGGGCCTCGCTGCGCACCAGCAGCGGCGGCACGATCTCGGTGTAGCCGAACTCCGTGGTGTGAATGTCGAGCATGAAGGCGGCCAGGGCCCGCTCCATGCGCGCCAGCGCGGCCCTGAGCACGACGAAGCGCGAGCCTGAGAGCTTGGCGGCCGTCTCGAAATCCATCAGGCCGAGGGCCTCGCCGATCTCGAAATGCTGCTTCGGCGCGAACGGAAAGGACGGGACCTTGCCCCAGGACCGCACCAGCTCGTTCGCACTCTCGTCCGGACCGACGGGCACATCGTCGAACGGCATGTTGGGCACGCCGGCCAGCAGCTCCTTCAGGGCCTCGTCCAGGCGACGCTCCTCGTCCTCCCCCTTCTGGATCCGCTCCTTCAGGTCGGCGGTCTCGTCCATCAGCCGCTTGGCCTCCGCCTCGTCGCCGGAGGCCTTGGCCTGGCCGATCTGCTTGGAGGCCGCATTGCGCCTGGTCTGCGCCTCCTGAAGCGTCTGCAGATGCGCCCGCCGCTCGCCATCGAGGCCGA
>JAKSBI010000021.1 GCA_022361215.1 Hyphomicrobiales bacterium
CCGCGGCCGAACTGGTAGAGCACGCCGAGATTGTTGAGCGCCCGGGGCGAGCCGAGGTCGGCGGCCTGGCGGTAGAGGCGCGCCGCCGCCTTGTAGTCGCGCTTCAGGCCGCGGCCGGTCTCGTAGAGCACGCCCAGATTGGCCATCGCCCGGGCGTTGCCCTTCTCCGCCGCCTGCCGGTACCAGCGCGCCGCCTCCTGCGGGCTTCGCACCACGCCTTCGCCGAACTCGTACATGGCGCCGAGATTGGTCATGGCGCCGGTGTGCCCGAGGCCCGCGGCCTTGCGGTAGAGCCGCGCCGCCTCCGCCTTGTTCCGGATCACGCCCTCGCCCGCGTCGTAGGTCAGCGCCCGCCGGAACAGCGCCTCGGCGTCGGTCGGGTCCGCCGGGTCGCCGGTGGCCTTCGGCAGCACGGCGATTTTCCGTTCCGGCTCAAGGCCCTCCAGCTTCAATTTCGCCAGGTCTACGAAGATGCCGTCGGGGAAGCGCTGCAGGTAGCTCTGCAGCGCCTTGGCGTCGCCGCTGTCCTTGACCGAGTCCCAGTAGCTGAGCTCCGCCAGCCGCTGGCCATCCCCGGAGGCCGTCTCGGGTGCGCTGTCGCCGCCCTCGCCGCTGCCGCCCGTCTTGAAGAAGAAGTCGCCGGTGAGCGAGGAGGATTCCCAGGGCGTCTGCTTGCGCCGGGTCTGGCTCAGCACCTTGCGGCGGGCGCTCTTGAAGACCTCCTCGACCGTCAGGCCCGGCGTGGCGATGGCGGCGGCGAGCGCGGCCGTGTAGGGGCTGTTGCCGGTCTTGCCGTCGAGCGCCACCTGCCCCGGCGCCGTGGCGTAGCCGATGATGGTGCCGGTCGGCGCGTCGACGCGAGCGAGCCCGCGCGTGCCCGACCGGAAGCTGCGCGCATAGGGGTTGTTGCGGCAGGCGTCGAAGATGGCGATGTTGATACGGCTCGCCGCGCGCTCCATGGTGCGCAGGAAGTCGTTGACGCTGACGCCTTCGACGCCCACCTCGGTCTCGTCCGCGATGTCGGCGCCGATGGGAATGAGAAAGTTCTCGCCCTCGACCTGCACGCCGTGACCGGCGTAGTAAAAGAGCCCGACGCTGTTGCCAACGACCCTGAGCTTACGCCCGAACGCGATCATGGCGCGCTTCATGGCCTTCTGGTCGGCGTCGATCAGCGTCGTCACCTTGAAGCCGACGGCCTTCAGCGTGCCGGCCATCAGCTCGGCGTCGTTCCTGGGGTTCTTCAGCGGGCTCGAGGCGTAATTCGAGTTGCCGATGATCAGCGCGATGCGCTCCTCGGCCGTGAGCGCCGACGGGGCGAGCACAAACGCCAGCGCAACCGCCAGGACGGCGAGCCAGTTCCGCATCATCGCCACCTCCCCCTGGGCTTTTACGGAGTCCCCCTCAAAATAGGGCGCGTGCGATGGAAATCCAGATCTGATAAGCAGCGCACC
>JAKSBI010000008.1 GCA_022361215.1 Hyphomicrobiales bacterium
CCGAAGTGCGGCGCCTCGCCGGTGAGGGGCGGTTCGATTATTTGCTGATCGAGTCGACCGGGATTTCTGAGCCGCTGCCCGTTGCCGCCACCTTTGAGTTCCGTGATGAAGAGGGCGAAAGCCTGTCGGATGTCGCCCGCCTCGACACGATGGTCACGGTCGTGGATGCGGTGAACCTGCTCAAGGACTATTCCAGCCACGACTTCCTGCGCGACCGGGGGGAGACGATGGGCGAGGAGGATGAACGGACGCTCGTTCATCTGCTAACCGACCAGATCGAGTTCGCGGACGTGGTGATCCTCAACAAAGTCGCCGACGCAGAGCCTCATGAGGTGGACGCAGCGCGAAAGATCATCCGCAGCCTGAACGCCGATGCCCGGATCATCGAGACCAACCACTCCGACGCGCCTGCGGACGCGATCCTCGACACCGGGCTCTTCGATTTCGAGAAGGCGCACGAGCACCCGATGTGGGCCAAGGAGCTCTACGGCTTCGCCGATCACGTGCCGGAGACCGAGGAATATGGCGTGGCGAGTTACGTCTACCGGGCGCGTCGCCCCTTCGTGCCGGAGAAGGTTATGGCCGTGCTGAACGGCGAGATGCCCGGCGTCATTCGCGCCAAGGGGCATTTCTGGATCGCCACGCGGCCCGAGTGGGTGGCCGAGTTCTCGCTCGCAGGGGCCTTGTCGAGCATCACGCCGCTCGGCACGTGGTGGGCGTCCGTTCCGAAAGACCGTTGGCCGGACCATGAGAGCGCGCGCGCCTTCATGGCCGCCCATTGGCAGGAGCCCTGGGGGGACCGGAGGCAGGAGATCGTCTTCATCGGTGCCGGCATCGACTGGCCTGCGCTGAAGGCGCGGCTCGACGCCTGCCTTCTGCCCGAGCAACTCGCGTCGGGCCCCGACGCGCTCCCCGACCTGCCCGACCCGTTCCCGGTCTGGCGGCGCGCGGAGGCAGCGGCATGACGCTCGTTCGAGAAATCGTGAAGGATGCCGCGACCGGTGTCGGCGTGGCGGACGCACCCGAGGGATTGTCTGCGATCCAACGGCCGGGCTGCGCCGCCGCGATCTGGCGGCGCTACCCCTTGCCGGGCTTTCAATCCTGGATCGACGCGCTGGAGCCCGAGCGGCTCCCGAAAGCGCGCGTGGTCCTCCGGCCCGAGAACGTGCGAGACGCGGCTTTCCAGATCTGCGACGCATCCGGGACCCCGGACTGCGCCGAGAGAGCGAAGCTGATCGACGACACCGCGGCCCTGGCCGATATCTTCGCGGGGCTGATGCGCGCGCCGTATCTCCGGCTGCGCTTCGACGTCGTGACGACAAACGCCTGCCGGAAGTTCCACATCGACGCCGTCACGGCGCGTCTCGTCTGCACCTACCGTGGGACGGGCACGCAATACGGCATCTCGACCGACGGGGCCGAGCCTCGACGCGTTTTCACCGTGCCCACCGGCGCACCGATCCTGCTGCGCGGCAGGCTTTGGCCCGAGCGCCCGAATTCCGGCCTGCTGCATCGCTCGCCGCCCATCGAGGGAACGGGCGAGACGCGCCTGGTGCTTGTCCTCGACCCCGTCGCCGATCTGAAGAGCGAGCCAGATCGAGAGCTCATGCACTGACATCGAAGAAGGAGGAAATCCAACATGAAAACGCGCGCCGCCATCGCCTGGGAGCCGAACCGACCCCTGGAGATCGAGGAAATCGACCTTGAAGGTCCCAAGGAGGGCGAGGTCCTTGTCCGGATCGTAACGACCAGCTTGTGCCACACCGATGTGTTCACCCTGTCGGGCGAAGACCCGGAGGGCCTCTTTCCCTGCATCCTGGGCCATGAAGGCTGCGGTGTGGTCGAGGAGGTGGGCAAGGGCGTCACCTCGGTTGCGCCGGGAGACCACGTCATCCCGCTCTACGTCCCCGAAGACCCCGAATGCCCCTACATCAAGTCGGGCAAGACCAATCTCTGCCAGACCATCCGCAAGACCCAGGGTGCCGGGCTGATGCCCGACGGGACCTCGCGCTTCTCCTACAAAGGCAAGCAGATCCTGCACTACATGGGCACCAGCACATTCAGTGAATACACCGTCCTGCCCGAGATTGCGCTGGCCAAGATCGCCAAGGAAGCGCCGCTGTCCAAGGCATCGGTCATGGGCTGTGCCGTGCCGACCGGCATTGGGGCCGTGCGCAACACCGCGAAGGTCGAGGAAGGCGCGACCGTCGCGGTCTTCGGCTTGGGCGCCGTCGGCATGGCGGTGATCCAGGGCGCGGTCATGAACGGCGCGTCGCGGATCATCGGGATCGATATCAACCCGTCCAAGTTCCCGCTCGCCAAATCTCTCGGCGCGACGGAATGCCTTAATCCAAGGGATCACGATGCCCCGATCCAGGATGTCTTGGTCGAGATGACCGGCGGAGGGTTGGACTACACATTCGAGGCGGTTGGGAACGTGAACCTGATGCGCGCGGCGCTCGAGGCCTGTCACAAGGGCTGGGGCGAATGCACCGTGATCGGTGTCGCCGGCGCCGGACAGGAAATCGCGACGCGGCCTTTCCAGCTCGTCACCGGCCGGGTCTGGCGCGGGACCGCCTTCGGCGGTGTCTTGGGCCGCAGCGAGCTCCCCGGCATGGTCGACGAATGGTTGCGCGGCGATTTCAGCGTCGATCCCTACATCACGCACCACATGACACATGGCCAGATCAACACCGCCTTCGACCTCTTGAAGGCCGGTGAATCGATCCGGTCGGTCATCCATTTCCAGCCGGCCGACACCATGACGGTCAATTCTCTGCCCGGAGAACTGGTTCCGGAGTGAAACAACGCCGTTTCCCCTGAGCGGCGCGCTTTGGCCAAAGCGCCCGAAATCGGTCTACTGCCCCGACACCGCGATCCGCCGGCGCCGGAAGCGGCCGCTGGCCGAACGGCTTCTGGTCTGGATGACGCATCTGCTCGGCGAGCCGTCGGGCGCCGCGCCGCGCGGCGCCCGATGCGCCGGGTTGTGCGGTTCATGCAGTCTATCAATAGATAAGAACATTCGATTTTCTCTGCCACGCGGGCGCACTGTGTATTTGTTAGACTAATCCCCGAGTTTGCACCGTCGTATAGCGCGGCGCGCCTTGGATGATCGACCGGCCCGAGAGCCGAGAGCAGGGGAGGACAGACATGCCGGCAAGAAACCATGAGCAGTGGATGGCCACGCCTGAGTATCCGGCGGGCGACTGGGTCGACAGCCGCGTCTATTCCGATCCGGAGATCCACGAGCAGGAGATCGAGAAGATCTTCAAGAAAGTCTGGATCCCGGTCTGCCACGAATCCGAGCTGCCGAAGCCCTACGATTTCCGCACCACCACCATCGCCCATGAGCCGATCGTCGTCTGCCGGGGGCCGGACGACAAGGTCCGGGCGTTCCTGAACGTCTGCGCCCATCGCGGCATGCTGATCGAGCGCCGGCCGTCGGGCAGCTTCCTGGAGGGCCAGCCCTCCGGCAACCCGAAGCGCATGACCTGCATGTTCCACGCCTGGCAGTACGACATGAAGGGCAACTGCGTCTATATCGCGCGCGAGAAGGAAGGCTATCAGGACCGCATCTGCAAGGAGCAGATGGGGCTGAGGCGCCTGCGTTGCGAGGTCAGGTTCGGCGGCTTCGTCTGGGTCAGCCTGAACGACAAGGTGGAGGCGCTGGAGGACTGGTGCGGCGAGGCCTTCGCCGAGCTACGCAAGCGGATCGATCCCGAGCCGCTCGAAGTGTTCCACTACCACAAGGCCATCCTGCCCACGAACTACAAGCTCTGGCACGACACCAACAGCGAGCTGTATCACGACTATCTGCACTACCATAACCGCGTCACCGGCTTCGACGAGGCCTACTTCGCGCGCAAGGCCTACGGCCATCCGAACGGCCACGTCACCTTCAGCTCCTACGAGCCGAGCTACGACGAGTATGAGGGCTTCGAGTCCCGCGGCGCGTCGTCGTTCCCGAACACGCCGCCGGACGGCTGGTTCCTGGTGGATCTCTTCCCGGGCATGAACTTCAATCTCCGCGGCTCCGCCTTCCGCGTCGACATCCAGACGCCGCTCGGCCCCGACAAGGTGATGATCGAGTTCCGCGGCCTCGGCCTGAAGAGCGACACGCCCGAGGTGCGCCAGGCCCGCATCGACCATCACAACACCATCTGGGGCCCGTTCGGCCGCAATCTGCACGAGGACCTGCTGGCCGTCTCCGTGCAGACCACCGCCATGCAGAACGCCGCGGACCCGCGCCGCATCCTGCAGGCCCGCCACGAGGACAACCGGATCCACGACGAGATCGGCCTGCGCCATTTCTATCACGAATGGGGCCGCTGGATGGACCGCGACCCCAGCGCGCCGGACAAGCCGTTCGAGGGCGCGGGCGCTGTCGTGGCAGCCGAATAGTGGCGTTCCGGGGGCAAGGCAGCGGCTCGCATTGCCCGCCGAAGATATTGAATTCATGAGGCTTTTGCGGCGCTAGGGTTAACCGGGCGCCTTGAACGGGGCCTCCGCCGCCCCACATGTCACAAAAGCATGTGTTAGACTGATGCCACGCGTTGCGGATGCGGGTGCGGGGACCGTTCGGCGTGCCCGGCTCGGGCCGGCCGAAGCGGACATGCTTTAGGAAGCAACGGACATATGTTTCGGACCTCCAAGGACATTGCCAAGAGGCCGGCGCGCGCCCCGGCCAGGACGGAAGACATGGCGAGCGGCCAGGGCGACGTGACGGTCGGCCGGGGCCGGCAGCGCGTGAAGGTGGTCCGATACGGCGCCTTCGGGGCCTTCGTCCGGCCCATCGGCGTGGCGCTCGCCATGATCATGGCGGTCTATGGCGTGGTGTCGCTCGGCACCAACTTCTGGCGCAGCTACGAGCGCCACCAGCAGCACACGGCGCCGGTCCACGCCGACAAGAGCATCGTCGACATCTTCTTCCGCACGCAGATCCCCGACGACGCCGTGCGCCTCGTCATCCGCGAGGAGGGCGGCAAGCTGCGCCGGGTGCTGGCCAGCCAGTCGAAGACGGACCAGTTCATCAACGCCACCATC
>JAKSBI010000347.1 GCA_022361215.1 Hyphomicrobiales bacterium
GCGCTCCCAGAGCACGGCCAGGAAGCGGCGCATCTCCTGGACGATGTCCATGAGGGTGCAGTTGGGGCAGAGCGTGTAGGAGGGCAGCGCGATCGCGAAACCCGCCTCGTTGAAGGCGCGGGCGATGAAGGCGAACATCTCGCGGTCGAGCGTGCGCCAGTAGCCGCCATGAATGAAGACGGCGAGCGGCGCGCCACCGCCGCCCGCGGCCGGCCGGTAGAGATCGAAGCGGTTACGCTCGCCGGGTCCGTAGGGGATGTCGAGATCGGCGTCGGCTGCTTTGCGGTATTCCGCGCTCGCCGCCTGCCAGCGCGCGAAGATCTCCGGATGCTCCGGGTGCCGACCCCGGTTGTCGTACTCGGCCTCGTAGTCGATCTCGGCGTTGGCAAGCGTCATGTGGTCATCCCCCGTGCGCGGAAACGGAACTCTAGGGCCTGTCGACACTTACGTTCAAGTCCGTGCCGAGAGGCATCCAGCCCCCGGCCTCAATCCGGGACCTCGATCTCGATCAGGGGAGCGTGCTGCTGGGCACCGTAGACGTCGCCGTCGCCGGGGGATCCGGCCCGCACGGCCCGGGGCACGGTGATCTTGATGGCCAGCGCCCCATCGAACGGGATCACGGCGACCTCGTTGTCGCTGACACCGTAAAGCGGCGCGAGCGCGCGCGGGCTCAAGACGGCGCTGTCCCTGACCCGGCGGTAGGTCGCTTCGTCGTCGAACATGACGTCGAGCGTCACCATGAGCGCCCCGGCATTCTTGGAGCGGATCACCCTGGCGAGGTCCCGGAGCTTGGTCATGATGCCTGTGCCTGCACGGCGTTCCCGAGCCTCAGCGTCTCCATGCGCACCGGCTCCATGGGGTCGTCGCATTCCATGACGTGCCAGACGTTAAACTCGTAGACCGGGCCGGCGGGCAGGTCCGAGGGCGAGAACGGGATGGCGAGATTGCCCGAGATGCACATGCGCCCGGGAAAGTCCGAGTGCAGCAAGGCGTAGCGTGCCTGGGCGCAGACAGCGCGGCTGGTCTCCTCGTCCCGGCCCACTGCATCGACCAACAGCGCCAGCTCGTGCGCCGCGCTCTCTCTCACCGGCTCGTTCGGCCCCATGACGGCGTCGCGCCCATAGACCTTGATGCCGAGCGTGTAGGCGGTCTCGTCGATGCCGAGCGCTGCCGCATAGCTGGCGACGCGGCCGCGGCAGGTGGCGACGAAATCGTCGATGGTCGCCACCAGGACGGGGTCGCGCACGCCGGCCATGAACACGGTGCGGAAGCCCAGCTCCCGCACGCCCTCGAGCTTGACGGTGTAGGCGTTGGCGGGCTCCCAGCGGCTGCCCCAGACCTTGACCGTGCGCTCGTCAAGCTGCTCGAAGCCGGCAGCGCTGGTGTCCAGCGTGCCGCCGGGCTCCTCGAGGCGATAGGGGCTGGAATTCTCGTAAAGGGTGTGGGCGGCGACCCGCAGGCGCGTGCAGCGGCGCTCCGGGTGGCCCGGCTCGACCGTGAAATGGTCGTCGTAGATCGTGCCGATGACGCTGTCCGGGCCCTCGCGCGGCTCCGTCACCTGGGCGCCGCACTCGATGATCTTGCCGAGATGCCAGGCGAGGCCCGGATCGGCCCCGCGCATCAGGGGGATGGCGGCGAAGATGGCGGCGTCGCTGGAGCGCCCGGCGACGACCACGTCGGCGCCCTGCTCCAGGGCCTTCTGATAGGGCTCGCAGCCGATCATGGCGACCAGGCGGCAGCAAGCGTCCACGTCGGCCTCGGTCAGGGGCGGGATGGGCCCGAGCGGCGCCGTGCGGCCGGCGCGGACCTTGGCCTTCACGGCCTCGGCCGCCTGCTCGCTCCTGAGCACCGCGACGCGCGGCGCCAAATCCTGCTCGGCGCAGATCTCGGCCAGGATGTCCAGCACCCAGTCGACCTGCGCATCGGAGCCGCCGCCGCCGGCGGAGCCGATGCAGACGGGCACCCCCTTCTCCATGCCCGCAGCGACCATCAGCGCCAGGTCCCGCTTCACGGCGAGCCGCGAGACGAAGGCCGTGCCGCTACCCAGGTAATAGGGACCGGGATCGGTCGAGCCGGCGTCGCAGGCGATCAGGTCGAGGTCCATGGCAGCGCCGTGCCGGAAGGCCTCCTCGGTGAAGCCGTAGCCGAGGATGCCCGTGGTCGCCATCATGCGGATGGGTTTCATGCCGGCGACACCGGCTGCGGCGGGAGAGAGGCGGTGGTGCGTACAGACATATGAAGCGGCAGTCCCCGGTTGTGCCATCGAACTGGACCGTTGATAGCCGAACGGCCCCCGCTTTGGAAAGCCGATGCGGCAGCCGGCCGCCGCCGCGATCGCCCAACACGCGCATGTGATCACCCGACTGCTTCCGCACATCTAAGCTTGGTCTTAAGCTGAGGGGGTGCGGGCAAGAACACGACAAATAGCCCGACAGCAAATTAGTGGCGTGAGGAGGAAACGTTATGGGCCAAACACTCTCATTCACTTTCCGTGCAAGCCTGGTCGCAGCGGGCGCCGCCGTGACGACGCTGATCGCGATGGACGGCGCCGCGGCGCAGAAGAAGGTTCCGGGCTGGGTGCAGGGCCGGCCGGCGGCGCTCGAGAGCTCGCCGCTGGCGCCGCATGCCGCGAACCTGAAGGTGACGGCGCCGGACAGGATCCCGCTGGACAGGATCCTGCTGCCGCCGGGCTTCAAGGTCGAGATCTGGGCTCATGGGCTGCCGGGCGCGCGCATGATGGCGCGCGGCGACAAGGGCACCGTCTTCGTGGGCACGCGCACGATCGGCCGCGTCTACGCCGTCACCGACAAGGGCGGCACGCGCGAGCACCGGGTGATCGCCAAGGGCCATGTGCAGCCCAACGGCGTCGCCTTCAAGGACGGCGCGCTCTACGTGGCCGCCATCAACAAGGTGCTGCGCTTCGACGGCATCGAGGACAAGCTGGCGAAGGTGCCGGAGCCGGTGGACCTGACGGCTGCCTTCAAGCTGCCGGCGGACGTGCATCACGGCTGGAAGTTCCTGGCCTTCGGGCCGGACGGCAAGCTCTACGTGCCGGTGGGCGCGCCCTGCAACGTCTGCAAGGTGGACCCGGACGTGCACGCCAACATCAGGCGCTACAACGCCGACGGCTCGGGCATGGAGGTGGTGGCGCGCGGCGTGCGCAACTCGGTGGGCTTCGACTTTCACCCCCAGACCGGCGAGCTCTGGTTCACGGACAACAACCGGGACTGGCAGAGCGAGCACGGCCCCCATTGCGAGCTCAACCGGCTCGGCAAGGTCGGCGAGAACTTCGGCTTCCCCTACTGCCACGCCAACGGCGTCGTGGACCCGAACATGGGCAAGGCGGACGGCTGCGCCGGCGTCACCATGCCGGCGGCGCAGCTGGGCGCGCACTCGGCCCCGCTCGGCATGCGCTTCTATACGGGCGACATGTTCCCGGCCGAGTACAGACACGCCATGTTCATCGCCCGGCGCGGCTCCTGGAACCGCACCACCAAGATCGGCTACGACGTGATGGTGGCCACGGTCTCCTCCGACGGCACCTCGGCGGCGCCCTCGCCCTTCATGTCGGGGTTCCTCGACACCGGCGAGAACGACTTCTGGGGCCGTCCGGTGGACGTGCTGCAGATGCCCGACGGCTCGCTCCTGGTCTCCGACGAGCAGAACGGGGCCATCTACCGGGTGAGCTATCAGGGCAGCTAGGGGCTCGATGGCCGTCCAAAGCCGGATCGGCCGCCGCGCAGCCCTGCTGGCGGCCGCTCTTTTCTTGCCCCTCGAGGGCCACGCGGCGACGCTCGGCGAGCGCCTTCAGGTCTGCGCCACCTGTCACGGGGCCGACGGCACCTCGCTGCGTGCGAACGTGCCCTCCATCGCCGGGCAGCCCCGGCTCTTTCTCGAACACCAGCTCATCCTGTTCCGCGAGGGGCTGCGCCAGTCCAAGGAGATGACGCCCCAGGCCGAGACCCTGACCGACCCGGAGATCGAGGCCATCGCGCAGCACTACGCCAGGCTCGAGCCGCGCATCGGCGCAGCGCCGACCGACCGGGCGCTCTACGAGCGCGGCCGGTCGCTGGCCAAGGCCGGGCGCTGCGGCACCTGCCACCTGCCCGAC
>JAKSBI010000502.1 GCA_022361215.1 Hyphomicrobiales bacterium
CCGCCAACAGTAACGGAATGGTTGTGCCCTGTCATCTGTCTTTTGCCCGGAACGCAAATTTGATGCCCTTTTACGTGAATCGTGCGGGCAGGGGAGGGCGATCCGCAGTCGTTAGCGCTCCTTTAAAGCGGTTGCGCTTAGTATGATGGCCATGACGAACACGGCTCGAACAGTTGATCGGCGGAGGCTCGCCGCGCTCGCGGCAACCCTGGCCATTGCACTGCTCGCGCCGCCTGCGGCTCTGGGCGGCGGTCTGGACCGCAAGTCGGCGCCGGTCGGTCCCCGTTGGTCGAACGAGCATCACGTTCCCGGCATCAGCGTGGCCACCGGCTGCCGCGACCGCGCCGACTACGTGGCAGGCCGGGATGCCTGGGGCCGCCCGGTCGCGCCGGCCGATCTCCCGAGCCTCAGCCCGAACACGCCGCCATTGATCGTGGACGTCGAGGTCGATGTCCCGCGCCGACAGGCTGGGAACGGAGGAGGGCGGCAGGCGACGGTCCATGTGCCGGTCGATCTCGCGGCGGGGGCGCTTGCGTCCAAGGGGATGCGTCCGCAGGATTGCATCCCCGCGGTCAAGTAAGCTATTAGCGCGCTGAGCGCAGGACAGGGCCTGCGTCGATCCGACCGCCGGCGGCATCCTCCCGCCGGCCTCAACCGACAGTCGCGACCACACGCCATGCGTCTCAGCCGTTACTTCATGCCGATCCTTCGCGACGAGCCGAAGGAGGCGGAAATCGTCTCGCACCGGCTCATGCTCCGGGCCGGCCTCATGCGCCAGGCCTCCGCCGGTATCTACTCCTGGCTGCCGATGGGGCACCGGGTTCTCAAGCGCATCGAGCAGATCGTGCGCGAGGAGCAGGACCGCTCCGGCGCCATCGAGATGCTGATGCCAACCATCCAGTCGGCGGATCTGTGGCGCGAAAGCGGTCGCTACGATGACTACGGCAAGGAGATGCTGCGCATCTCCGACCGGCACGACCGCGACATGCTCTACGGCCCCACGAACGAGGAGCTGATCACGGAGATCTTCCGGAGCGCCGTGAAATCCTACAAGGACCTGCCGTGCAATCTCTACCACATCCAGTGGAAGTTCCGGGACGAGATCCGGCCGCGCTTCGGGGTCATGCGCGGCCGCGAGTTCCTGATGAAGGACGCCTACTCCTTCGACCTGACGGTGGAGGATGCGCGCCGCTCCTACAACAGGATGTTCGTAGCCTATCTGCGCACCTTCGAGCGCATGGGCCTGAAGTCGATCCCCATGGCCGCCGACACCGGCCCGATCGGCGGCGATCTGAGCCACGAGTTCATCATTCTGGCCGAGACCGGAGAGAGCGAGGTCTTCTGCCACGGCGACCTCGTCGAGATGACGGCCCCCGGGGAAGACGTGGACTACGACGCGGATCTGGCGCCCCTGATCGCGACCTGGACCGACAAATACGCCGCCACCGACGAGAAGCACGACCCCGCCCGCTTCGAGGCCGAGGTGCCGGCGGACAAGCGTATCTCGGCGCGCGGCATCGAGGTCGGTCATATCTTCTTCTTCGGAACGAAGTATTCCGACCCGATGAAATGCCAGGTGCAGGGCCCCGATGGCGCGCTGGTACCCATTCAGTCCGGCTCCTACGGCATCGGCGTGTCGCGCCTCGTGGCGGCCGTGATCGAGGCGTCGCACGACGACGACGGCATCGTCTGGCCCGAGCCCGTGGCGCCGTTCCGAGTCGGCCTGATCAACCTGAAAGCCGGCGACGCGCAAACGGATGCGGCCTGCGACGATCTCTACGGCAAGCTGCACGCCGCGGGTGTCGATGTGCTGTACGACGACACCGACGAGCGGGCCGGCGCGAAGTTC
>JAKSBI010000753.1 GCA_022361215.1 Hyphomicrobiales bacterium
GGAGGTGCTGGAGTTCGGCTGCGGCACGGGCACGACCGCCCTCTTCCATGCGCCCTACGTCAAGCACATTCGGGCCATCGATGTCTCGACGCGCATGATCGAGATCGCCAAGGGCAAGGCCGAGGCCGGCAACGTCGAGAACGTCACCTTCGAGCGCGGCACCATCGAGGACTTCAGCGCGCCCGATGAAACCTACGATGCCGTCATGGGGCACAGCATCCTGCACCTCCTGGCGGACAAGGACGCCGTCATCGCCAAGGTGCACAAGATGCTGAAACCGGGCGGCATTTTCGTCTCCAGCACGGTCTGCCTCGGCAACAGGCTGAAGGTCTTCAAGTTCATCGCGCCGATCGGGCGGTTCATCGGGCTGATGCCGCTGGTGAAGGTCTTCACCACCCAGGAGCTGGTGGACAGCCTGGCCGCCGCCGGCTTCGAGATCGACCATCAATGGGAGCAGGGCAAGCGCATCGCCGCGTTCATCGTGGCGAAGAAGCCGCAGTCGTAGTCGTCGCTAGTTCCCGGCGCCGAGCTTTGCCGAAAGCGCATCGAGCCCGGCGCGGAGAAACGTTGTCATGGCCGTCTTCGCCGCCGCGTCGTTGAGATGGTCCGGCGGATAGTTGCCCGTGTCCGCCCGGTAGAAGCGCGCGCTCCATTCGACCTCGCTGCCGGCCGCGCTCGGGCGCACGACAATCTTCGCGGTGTAGAAGCTGACGGGGATGGCCTCGATGTTCTCCTGGTACAGGCGATAGGAATAGAGCCGCTTGGCGGCGTCGTACTCGTCGAGGCTTTCGACGATGACCCCGCCCGAGCGCAGGGTCACGCGCCGTTCGGCGCCGATCGCGTTGCCGCCGGTCGCTTCCACGGCCGCAATGCCGGGATGCCAGGTATCGATGGCGCTGAAGGCCGCGATGGCGCGCCAGACGTCGGCCGGTGCCCGCGCAATGGTCGCCGTCTCCGCCACCGTCTGCGGGGTCGGGCCGTGGGCGTGGGCCGGCGCGGCGACGACCAGCGCAAGCGCAAGCGCGACGAAGGCTTTCTGCAGGTGCATCATGGAGCTTCCTTTTGTGATCACGGGGACCCCGACCGTGCGTGCGCGGCGGCACGGCGCCGGCTCGACAGCCATGCCGCGAGCGGCATCAGGGTGAAAACGCAGACAAGGAGAAA
>JAKSBI010000541.1 GCA_022361215.1 Hyphomicrobiales bacterium
GGATCACGTCCGGGCATGACGAAGAAGCGAGGGCCAACAGACCACCCGAAATGCTGTCCGGTCGCAGCATTGCAGGCAAGAAACCAAGGCCGCGCCTGCCATGCAGATCAAAACGCCCCGAAAATCCCGGACACTACTGCGCTTTCGCGGGAATAACGGAGAAGGCTGGGCCGCGACGTCGCCGATCTCTCGGGTCCGCAACGTGAACCTGAACAGGCCCTAGTCGGGCTAATTCCCTTTCTGCTATGAATTACAGGTCGTTCCGCGTTTCCAGTGAGAGTCGCTCGCATGCCGCCATCGTTCATCGGCGAAGGCCTCAGATTGGCCGGCGACCTGAGAACGGAGGAATCTCTTCAGGTCGACGGCGAGATCGAAGGCGACGTCCGGTGCAGCTCGCTCGTCCTGGGCGCGCAGGGGCGCATCGACGGCAGCGTCGTAGCGGGCGACGTGGACGTGCTGGGACAGGTGCAGGGGGCGATCAGCGGCCAGCGCGTCCGGCTGCGCGCCGGCGCCCATGTGGAGGCGGAGATCCGGTATCAGACCCTCGTGATCGAGCAGGGCGCGGCCTTCGAGGGCCGCGCGCAGCGTCTCCCGTCCGCGGAGGCATCCGCGCAGGACGACGCGCCGGAAGCGAGCGCCCCGCCTGAGCAGAACGAAAAGTCCGTAGCCTGAAAGGCGGACGGCGAGCGGTCACTCCGCCGCTGGGGCCGGTGCCTGCGCCTTCGCCTCACCATTGGAGGCTTGCGCCTTCAGCTTGCCGTTGGCCGCAGGCGCGTCGGTGGCGGCGCTGTGGCCGGGGATCACCTCGCCCTCGAACTGGGCGCCCTTCTCGATGGTCAGCGAGTCGTGATGGATGCTGCCTTTGACGCGCGCCTTCGACTTCAGCAGGACGTCCTTGCAGCGGATCGGCCCCTCGACGACGCCGTCCACGACCACATCGTCGGCCACGACCGTGCCTTTGATCTCGGCCTTGTTGCAGATCACGATCGACGTGCAGTGCATGTCGCCGTAGATCTTGCCATGGACCTCGACCAGGCCCTCGGCGGTGACGTTGCCTTCAACCTTCAGCCCGTCGCTGATGACGGTCTCGCTGCTCTGTCGCCTCGAAAACATATGACTACCCTCCGCTGACATACGCTCAGTCGGTACTTGTCGCTGCGAACCTCCGTAACGCGACCGCCGCGCTGCTCGACGCGTTGCATCAAAGCGACTCGATGCCGGTGATATCCAAGACCTGGGCGATTGAGACCCCCCGCTGACCCCTTGGAACGCCCTCATGGTAACGGCAGCGGGCTTTCGGGGGAAGTGCGCAGTTTCCCAGGTGTTGCGGCGAGATAGCACATGACAGCTCATCGGACGGGCGAACTGCGTCGGCCTAGGTGATTGGGGTCCCGAACAGGCATGGAAATCTCGTCTCGAGGCGCCTGCCCGGCTATGCTTGGAGACTGGAGAATGCACTAAATCTCATCTCGGAACGGACGCAGCCCCCATGAGCCCTCAATCGAACGACATCACCGTGACACGCCTGACCGGAAGCATCGGCGCGGAGGTCCGCGGCGTCGACTTGGCGCGCGACGACGGCGGCGACGCTTTCGCCGCGATCCACCGGGCGTTTGTCGATCACTCGGTGCTGGTCTTTCGGGAGCAGTCGCTGACGCCGGACGCTCTGGTCGCGGTCTCCGAGCGCTTCGGGCCGCTGGAGCAGCACGTGCTGAAGCAGTTCGCGCTGCCCGAGAACCCGGACGTCTTCGTGGTCTCCAACGTCAAGGAGAAGGGTAAGCCCAAGGGCGCCGTCCGCGCCGGCCAGTACTGGCACTCGGACTGCTCCTACATGGCGCGGCCGACGCTGGCCTCGCTGCTCCATGCGCTGGAGATCCCGAGCTATGGCGGCGATACGATGTTCGCCAGCATGGCCGCGGCCTACGAGGCGCTGTCGGCGACCATGCAGGGGTTCCTGGACGGCCTGACGGCGGTGCACGACTACACCCACGCCTACGAGACGTTCTTCTCCAAGTTCCCGGACCGGCCGCCGCTGACGGAGGAGGAGAAGGCCAAGGTGCCGCCGGTGGAGCATCCGCTGGTGCGCGTGCATCCCGAGAGCGGCCGCAAGGCGCTGTTCGTCAATCCGGGATTCACGCGCTCCGTCGTCGGTCTTTCCGAGGCGGAGAGCCGCGCCCTGCTCGACTTCCTGTTCGACCACGCCAGGCAGCCGGACTTCATCTACCGGCACCGCTGGGCGCCCGGCGACCTGGTGATCTGGGACAACCGCGCCACCTGGCACCTGGCCATCGCCGACTACGACATGGACGAGCCCCGCCACCTCTACCGCACCAGCGTCGCCGGCGACCGGCCGATCCGGCCGGCGGAGCGGACGGGACGGGCGGCTTGAAGGGGGTGCACCCAAACTGGATGGCCCTCTCCCCCGTCATTCCTGCGAAAGCAGGAATCCATTGGCGGAAGCGGCAGACAAAGACGCAAAGGCCGTCATCGATCCAAAGCCGCTCGCACCGTTCTTTCAAGAACCGCTAGCCGGGCACGCGGTTGAGATGCCAATGGATTCCTGCTTTCGCAGGAATGACGGAGTGAGGGGGCGGTGCGAGGACGCCGGATGGTCTAGAGCACGTCCAGCAGCCCCTTGAGGTCCGCGACCTCGTGGTCCGGGGGGTAGGCCGGGTCGACGATGGCGTCGCCCGAGCGATTCGACCAGAGGCAGGGCAGCCCATAGGCCGCGGCGCCGAGCACGTCGTTGGCGCTGCCGGCCACGTGCAGGACCTCGTCCTTGGCGAGGCCGAGCTCTCTGCAGGGCAGCGCGTAGACGTCCGGGTGCGGCTTGTAGGCGCCGGCGCTTTCCGACGAGAAGATGTGGTCGAAGGCCAGGCCGTTATGGGCCGCCACGGCCTCCAGCATATCCTGGTCGCCGTTGGAGAGGATGGCCACCGGGATCCCGCGCGCCTTCACCTCGCCGACCACCTCGCCCGCCTCGGGCCAGGCCTGGATCCGGTCCCAGGCCAGCACCAGCGCCTTGTGCCGGCCGTCCGCCAGATCGAGGCGGTGACGCCCGATCACATAGTCGAGCGCCATGGCCGTAGCGTCCCGGAAGCGGGTGCGGCCAAGGCCCAGGCTGTTGCTGGCGGCGGCCCGCTCAAGCTGCTTGGCGCGCCAGATGCGCACCAGGGGCCGCGCCTCGTCGGGCGCAAGGCCGAGCGCCTCGGCGAGCGCCGCCGTCAGGCTGCCCTCGATGTCGAGCAGCGCCGAGTAGACGTCGAAGGTGACGAGCTTGGGTGCGGTCACGACCTGCCTCTTCAGACTTGAGACTTGCAGCGGCGGCCGCGGTCCGGCCTGTCAGGATCAGGAGAATTCAGACCGGCTTTGTGCCACGGATCGTCGTGCGATGCATGGTGCGCTCGTACTTCTCCACATCATATGGGGTGGCGCAGTGCATGGTGCAGCGGTTGTCCCACATGACGATGTCGCCCGCCTTCCAGGGATGGGAGTAGACGAAGCGGTCCTGGGTGGAATGCGCGAACAGCTTCTCCAGGAGCGCATCGGCCTCAGCCTGCTCCATGCCCTTGATGCCGACGGTGAAGCCCTCGTTCACGAACAGCGCCTTGCGGCCGGTCTCGGGATGGGTGAGCACCACCGAGTGCTCGACGTCGGTCCACTCTGCCATCTTCTCGTCGGAGAGCTTCGGCCGCTTGCCGCCCTCGGCCATCTTCAGATAGCGCTGCTTGTAGGTGTGGATGCCGATCAGGCCGTCGACCTGCTCTTTCGTCTCGTCGTCCAGCGCCTCGTAGGCGGCGTACATGTCGGCAAACATGGTGTTGCCGCCCTCGGGCGGGACGGTCAGCGCATAGAGGATCGAGCCGAGCGGCGGGACCTCCTCGTAGGTGATGTCGCTGTGCCAGTAGGCGCCGCCATTGTCCAAGGGCTTGACGCCGCCGCGGCCGCGGTTGGAGAGCACCAGGATCTCGGGATGCGACGGCAGCAGCCAGTGGCTCACCGTATGGCCCTGCAGCTCGCCGAAATGGCGGGAGAAGGCGACGTGCTGGTCGTTGCTCAGATCCTGGCCATGGAAGACGATGATGGAGTTGTCGTGAAAGGCCTGGCGGATCTCGTCCATGGTAGCGTCGTCGACGCCCGAAGACAGGTCCGTGCCCTCGATCGCGGCGACGAAGGTGTCGTGAAGCGGGGTAATCGTGAGGCTCATGTCTCGTGTCCTACCTTTGCATGCCCCATCGGTTGACGGTGCGAAGCTCGACGTTACGGAAGATGACGTTCTCGACCAGGATGCCGATCAGGATGACCATGAAGAGGCCGGCGAAGACCTTCTCGGTCTCGAACTCCTGGTTGCCGATGAAGATGAACCAGCCGAGCCCGCCGCTGCCCGAGGACGCGCCGAACACCAGCTCGGCACCGATGAGCGTGCGCCAGGCGAAGGCCCAGCCGATCTTCATGCCGGCGAGGATCGACGGGAAGGCGGCGGGCACCAGGATCTTGACGACGAAGCCGATGCCCCTCAGCCCGTAGTTGCGGCCGATCATTCTGAGCGTCTGGCTGACGTTCAGGAAGCCCGTATGGGTCGAGAGCGCCACCGCCCAGAGCACCGAATGCACCAGTACGAAGACCAGGCTGGCCGTCCCCAACTCGAACCACAGCGTGGCCAGCGGCAAGAGCGCGATGGCCGGCAGCGGATTGAACATGGCCGAGGACATGGCGATGAAATCGCTGCCGATGCGGCTGACCGTCGCCCACAAGACCAGAACGGCGGCGATGGCCATGCCGGCCCCGTAGCCCATGAACAGCACTTTCACCGAGTACCAGATCTGTGAGATCAGCTCGCCGTGAAACAGGGCCTGATAGAGGGCTTCGAGGGCGACGGTGAACCGCGGGAACATCAGCGGCTCGACGTCGTCGACCACCGTATAAGTCTGCCAGGCCGCCACCAGGCTGAGCAGAATGAGGGCCTTGCGGAAGCCGTTATTGTTCCAGATCCGCTCGATCGGCGAGAGGCGCCGCGCCACGTCGCCGATCTGGGCGTCTTGCAGATCGGTCGCCTCGAACTCGGGCCGGATCACAAGCTCGGGCAGCTTGCGCCTCGTGGGTGCCGCCATCGTCATTGGACCTGCATCCCCCAGCGGCGAACCGTCCGGTTCTCGATTTTGTTGAAGACCAGGTTCTCGACCAGGACGCCGACCAGGATGACGGTGAACAAGCCCGCGAACACGTGCGGGATCTGCATGTCCATCCGGTTCGCGAAGATGAACCAGCCGAGCCCGCCGGAGGCCGTGCCCTCGGTATCCATGACCGAGCCTCCGAACACCAGCTCGGCGGCGATCAAGGTCCGCCAGGCGAAGGCCCATCCGATCTTCATGCCCATAAGGATCGACGGGAAGGCCGCCGGGATCAGCACCTTGCCGACATAGAACAAGCCCCTGAGGCCGTAGTTCCGTCCGACCATGCGCTGGGTCTCGCTCACCGACATGAAGCCGATATGCGCGTTGAGCGCGACGGGCCAGATCACCGAGTGGAGCAACGTGAAGACGATGGCTTCGTTGCCGAGCCCGAACCAGATCATCGCCAGCGGCAGGAGCGCGATCGCCGGCAACGGGTTGAGCATGGCCGTCAGCGTGCTCAGGACATCGCTGCCGAACCGCGTCGCCGCGGCGGCCGTGGTGAGCAGCGTCGCGATGACAAGGCCGATGACGTAGCCCGTGACGAGGACCGTGATCGAGTTCCAGATCATGATCAGGAGCTGCTCGGCCGAAATGGCCTGGAACAGGGCCACCGCCGTGTCGGAGAACTTCGGGAAGATCAAAGCCTTGACCTTGCCAAAGTGCGTGTAGAGCTCCCACGCGACGACCACCAGCACCAGGATGGTGAGCTTGCGCACGGCGTCGAGATCGGCGATGCGCTCGAACAGCGTCAGGCGCCGCGCCACGTCCCCCGCTCCAGCCGCGGTCAGCTCTCCGGCCTCGAACTCGGGACGCATGACCATTTCGGGCTGGCTGCTCATGCGTCTTCCGTTTCCAGCTCGTCTTCGAGGATGCGGTCGGCGAAGAGCATGTCGTGGATGCGCTGCTGCACATTGGAGAACTCGGCATCGCCCACATTGTCGTGGTTCAGGTGATGGGCGTTCAGCTCCGCCTTCACCTGGCCCGGATGGGGCGAGAGCACCAGGATGCGGCTGCCGACGATCAGCGCCTCCTCGATGGAGTGGGTGACGAACAGCACGGTGAAGTGCGTGTCCTCCCAGAGTTGCAACAGCTCCTTCTGCATCTGCAGGCGGGTGAGCGCGTCGAGCGCCGCGAAGGGCTCGTCCATGAGCAGGATGTCCGGCTCCATGGCCATGCCGCGGGCGATGGCCACGCGCTGCTTCATGCCGCCCGAGAGCATGTGCGGATAGGTGTTCTCGAAGCGGTCGAGCTTCACCTTGTGGATGTACTCCATGGCGATCTCGTCCGCCTCGTGGCTGGACGTGCACTTCCCGCCGTTCAGCAGCGCGAAGGTGATGTTCTGCTTGACCGTCTTCCAGGGCAGGAGCTGGTCGAACTCCTGGAACACCATGACCCGGTCGGGGCCCGGATCCTTGATGTCGCGGCCCTTGAGCCGCATCTCGCCCTCCACCGGGCGCATGTAGCCGGCGACGCCCTTCAGGATCGTCGACTTGCCGCAGCCCGAGGGGCCCAGAAGCACGAACCGGTCAGCGGGATAGACGTGGAAGCTGACCTGATAAGTGGCCGTGATCAGGTGCTCCTTGGTCTTGTACTGGAGCGTCACCCCGTCCACGTCGAGGATGGGCTCGATGTCGGAGGCGGCGGGCGCCGGGCCCGCCGCCTCCGGATTCTGCGTGTCCATCGATCAGCTGCCGTTCAGATCGTGATTGTTCTCCCAGTAGTAGTCCTTCCAGCTCTCGGGCTTGTTCTTGATCGCCCCGATCGAGTGCAGGAACTCGGCGAACTGCATGGTGCGCTTGGGCTCGAGCGCGTAGTGCATCTCGTTCTTGTCGCCCACCATCTTCTCGATGTCCTCGAGCTTCAGCTTGGACTTGGTGAAGCGATGGAACAGCGCGGCCGCCTCTTTCTTGTTGCCGTTGATCCACTCGATGGCCGTGCGGTACGACTTCCAGACGCACGCGTAGAGCTTCGGGTTCTCCTTTTTCCACCTCTCGGTGTTGTACATGGCGACCGTCGAGTGCTCGCCGCCGAGCACGTCGTAGGAGGTCAGCACGTTGTGCACCTTGCCACTGGCCAGCTCCTGGAAGGAGGTGGGCAGGGTGGCAAAATGGCTCTTCACCGTCTGGCCGCCGGCCAGCAGCGCGGCCGCGGCCGAGGGATGCTTCATGGAGACGGTCATGGGATCGAGCTTGAAGGGCTTGCCCCATTTCTTCTTGGCCGCCATCTGCAGCACCACCGCCTGGATCGAGACCTTCACCGAGGGCGTCGCGATCTTGTGGTCGGTCAGGCCCACATAGTCCTCGAGCTTCTTCACGCGCGCGTCGTTGGAGTTGAGCTTCAGAGGCATGGCCGCGAGCGTGGTCATGGCCTTGACGTTCAGCCGGCCCTTGGTCTTGTTCCAGAGCTTCAGGAGCGGGCCGATGCCGCCGGCGGCGAAGTCCACATTGCCGGAGATCAGCGCCTGGTTCACCGCGGCGCCGCCCGAGAAGCGGTGCATGGTGACCTTGACGTCGCCGAGCCCGGCGTCCTTGGCGCAGGCCTCCACCAGCTTCTTGTCGACGACCACATGCATGGGCAGGTAGAGCAGCCCGAACTGCTGCGCGAAACGGACCTTGTCGGCCTCCGCAAGCGCACTGCCGCCGAGGGCGCCGGTGGCAATGGCCGCCAAAGTACCGCCGACAACGAACGCCGAAGCTCTTCTCTCTTTCATCTCCGATTTCCTCCCTTTTCGAAATCGAGCCTTATCGTTGGACGTCAGTGTGGGGCAATTGTGGTCGCCATTGCAACTCCGCCCCGATTCCGGGGCGGGGGGACTGCGAGATTCGTCGATAGCGGGATCGCCCAACGCGTCGTTGTTCGCGTACCCGCTTTCGCGGGAGTGACCGAGGGGCGGATACGTGAAAGGGGAAGCTGGCGGCTTCCCCTTTCGTCAGCGGCAGATCGCTATCCGATCCGCGCTTAAGGCCTCGTGTCCACGGGCTTGGGCGTGGTTGGCGCGCTGACGGGCAGGATCGGGATCTCGATCCGCGGCTGCTCGCCCGTGAGGGTCTTGAGGAAGGCGGTGATGGCATCGACCTCGGCGTCGTTCAGCGTCTCGCCGAGCTGGCTCTCGCCCATGATGGCCACGGCCTGGCGCAGGCTCCAGACCTTGCCGGAATGGAAATAGGGCGCGGTGAGCTCGATGTTGCGCAGAGGCGAGGAGCGGAACACATAGTTGTCCGCCGCCGTCTTGGTCACCGCGAAGCGGCCCTTGTCGTCCCTCGGCAGGATCTCGGCACCGGGCTTCTCGACGACACCGAAGGGATAATAGCCCTCGCCGCCGAGATTGACGCCGGCGTGGCAGGTGGCGCAGCCCTTGTCCATGAACAGACGCAGCCCCTCCTTCTCCTGGGCGTTCAGGACGCCGGCATTGCCCTCCAGATACTGATCGAAACGGGAGCCCGGCGTGATCAGGGTGGCCTCGAAGGCCTCGATCGCCATGGCCATGTTGTCGAAGGTCACCGGATCCTTCTCGCCGGGGAACGCCTTGGTGAAGCGGTCGACATATTCGCCGAGGCTCTTCAGCGTCACCTCCACGTTCTCGGGCGTGTTGTTCATCTCCACGCCGGCCTGCACCGGACCCTTGGCCTGGGCTTTCAGGTCCTCGGCCCGGCCGTCCCAGAACTGCGCCGCGTTGAACACGGCGTTGAACACGGTCGGCGCGTTGCGCGGCCCCTTCTGCCAGCCATGGCCGATCGAGGTCTCCAGGTTGTCGTCGCCGCCCATGCCCAGATTGTGGCAGGTGTTGCAGCTGATCAGGTGGCTGGCCGAGAGGCGCGGCTCGAAGAACAGCATCTTGCCCAGCTCCACCTTCTCGCGGGTCACCGCATTGCCCTTCACCGCCGGGACCACCGAGGGGATCGGCTTGAAGGTCTCCTGTGCCTCCTTCATCAGCTCCTCGGCCATACCGGCCGCCGGCATCGTCAAGACGCCGGCCAGCAGGGCTGCAAGGAATGGTCTAAACATGTGTCCTGTCTCCATTAGGTTGGCTATTCGGCATATCCCTGCGGAGAAATTGGCACGCAGGGGCGCCGGCGCTTTGATCCGGGTCATGATGGGGCCGGTGCCGGCCGTGCCACGGTGACGCAGCTCCAGCTCGATGGGAGCGCCCCGTTCCCCGTCTTTCCCGTGTCCGCTTTTGCGTATGAAGAGCGTTTCTTGCTGTTTCGGAAGACGCGGAGCAGCAGATGCCAATGGATTCCTGCTTTCGCAGGAATGACGGAGGAGTTGGGCTAGGACAGGGTGACGCCGTTCCAGCCTTCGAGCAGGGTCACGGCCCTGGTGTTGTCGGCGTCGGGGCCCATTTCGGCGAGCGCCAGGGCGTAGAGCTGCAGGGCGGTGGCGGCGAGGACGGCGGGGGTGCGCGTCTGGCCGGCGAGCTCCAGGCCGTAGGCGGCGTCCTTGTGCATCAGGCCGATGCGGAAGTTGGAGTCGAAGCTGCGCGGGAAGACGTATTGGGGGTAGCGCTTGGCCAGCACCTCGCTGGCGCCGATGCCGGCGTTGAGGGCGTCGAGCACGCGGCGCGGCTCCAGGCCGAGCTTGGCGGCGACGATCAGGGTGTCGCCGGCGATCATCACGTTGGTGGCGTTCACGAGGTTGTTCAGGCCCTTGGCCACATGGCCGGTGCCGAGCGGGCCGGTGTGAATAATGTCGGTGCCGAGCAGGTCGAGCACGGGGCGGCAGCGGGCGAGCGTGGCGGCGTCGCCGCCGACCATGATGGAGAGGGTGCCGGCGATGGCGGCGGGCTGGCCGCGGCTGACCGGCGCGTCCAGCATATGGGCGCCCTTGGCCGCGAGCGCCGCGCCCACCTTGCGGCTCATCTCCGCCTTCGAGCTGCTGGTGTCGGCGACGACGAGGCCCGGCGCCGCGGCGGCCACGATCCCCTCACCGCCGAAGGCCACGGCCTCGACGACCGCGGCATCGGGCAAGGACAGCAGCACGAGGTCGCAGGCGCCTGCCACCGCGCCGGGCGAGTCGGCGGCCAGCGCGCCCTGATCCACGCAGGCCCGCACCGCCGCGGCGTCGACATCGAAGACGACCGGTGCAATGCCCTTCGCGACC
>JAKSBI010000528.1 GCA_022361215.1 Hyphomicrobiales bacterium
CGGACGTCGAAGCGCTCGCCGAACGCCGAGACGATCTCCTCGACCAGCACCTCGGGAGCCGAGGCGCCCGCGGTGAGGCCCAGCGTCTCGATGCCGTCGTAAAGCTCCCAACGGATATCCGCCGCGCGCTGCACCAGTTGGGCGTCTGCACAACCGGCCCCCAGAGCCACCTCCACCAGGCGCTTGGAGTTCGAGCTGTTGGGGGCCCCGACCACGATCAACCGGTCGCAATCGGCGGCGATGGCCTTCACCGCCGCCTGCCGGTTGGTCGTCGCATAGCAGATGTCTTCCTTGTGCGGACCGGAAATGGCCGGAAAGCGGCGCTGCAGGGTCTCGACGATCTCCCGCGTATCGTCCACGGAGAGCGTGGTCTGGGTGATATAGGCGAGCTTCCCGGCGTCCCTGGGCGTGAAGGCCAGCGCGTCGTCCACCGATTCCACCAGCCGGATGGCGCCGTCGGGAAGCTGCCCGATGGTGCCGATCACCTCCGGGTGCCCGGCGTGACCGATCAGCACGATCTCCAGGCCCTGGGCATAGTGGCGCTCCGCCTCCACATGCACCTTGGAGACCAGCGGGCAGGTGGCGTCCAGATAGAAGAAATTGCGGCGGCCGGCCGCCTCGGGCACCGATTTCGGTACGCCGTGAGCGGAGAAGATCACGGGCGCGTCCGTGTCCGGGATTTCGTCCAGCTCCTCGACGAAAACCGCGCCCTTGGCCTTCAGGCCCTCCACCACATAGCGATTATGCACGATCTCATGGCGCACATAGACCGGCGGGCCGTATTTCTCGAGCGCCAGCTCGACGATCTGGATGGCACGATCGACGCCGGCGCAGAACCCGCGCGGCGCCGCCAGCAGGATCCGAAGCGACGGCCGAACCTTTACAACGGAGGGTGTCGCTACGCAGCCATGCGATATCGTCATAGGTGGTCACTCTTGTTCATCGGGGCCGCTGATATGCACTTGCGGCGACGCAAGCCGCCGGATAGGTTGGCGCGGTCGTCATTGACGAGTACAATAAAAAACCGCGTGCAGGCTTCGACGCTCATAAGCCTATAAAGGCCGAGGGAGAATGCCTGTCAAGGATGTGGACGGGGTGGCGTTGAAAAGCTCTATGACAGACGCTGCATGGCGCGTCGGCAAGGTATGCTGGCCGCTTATGGTTGCCTTCCTGGTGACGGGCTGCGCCGTTTCGCAGATCACCAAATCCTTCAGATCCAAGCCCGAGGCGCAGACCTGGACGCCGAAAGTCAGCGAAGAGCGTCTGCTGGAGGCGGCGAAGACCGACACCTCCGGCCAGGTGGATTTGGCCTCCGCCGCGGCGGAATGCCCGCGCTTCACGGTCTGGCCCCGCGACAAAATGCTCACCATCTATGAAGCCGGTCGGGTCGGGGATGGACTCGCCATCATGTATCGCGGTGAGATTACCAAGGCGGCGCGGGAATGCTCCATCGCGCCGGGGCGCGTCACCATGAAATACGGGTTCGCCGGCAGGGTTCTGCTCGGGCCCCGGGGCAGCCCCGGAGAGATCAAGCTGCCCCTGAAGGTGCATATCACGGACAAGTCGCGCAACATCGTCTCGACCGAGAACGTTCAGCTCGCCGTGACGATCCCGCCGGACAATCCGGTCGGGTTCTTCTCGGCCGTGCGCAACATCTCGTTCAGCGTGCCGACCGGCGTGCCGCCGAGCGAGTACCGTGTCTTCATCGCCTTCGATCAGGGCACGCCGGGCGCCGGCTGAGGCGACGTCGCGGCGACCCGAGCGTGCCGCGCCCGCTTTTACTTTCGCGCCGGCTCAAACCGATGTGATGACTTTGGCGCACGGGCAAGTTGACTTGGCCGGTCGACCTTCTATCATCGCGCGCGCCACCGAAGGGTGGCGATACGACCAGACGACTTCTGCGGGAGAGACCGGCCCCGGCCGGCGCCGAAGGAGCAACCGCCCCGGAAACTCTCAGGCAAACGGACCGCAGAACGATGGCACTCTGGAAAGCAGCCCGTCGGAGCTGACCGGCCGGGCTCACCGAAGGGGATAAACCCGGCTGCCGGCCGGGGTGAAATCTCTCAGGTTCCGTGACAGAGGGGGCGCGTCTCGAGCAGATCGCTTGGGGCGCGGCCGGATGTTGTCGCGGAGCGGAACGAATGAGTGCCTTGGCCACCGAAGCGCAGGCGGCGCCACCTTTGGAGCGGACGCCGCTCCATGGCCTGCATCTCGAGCGCGGCGCCAGGATGGTGCCTTTCGCCGGCTACGAGATGCCCGTCAGCTACCAGCCCGGCATCCTGAAAGAACATCTGCACACGCGCAGCCAGGCCGGCCTCTTCGATGTCTCCCATATGGGCCAGGCCGTTCTGATCGGCCCCGACCACGAGACGGCCGCGGCCGCGCTGGAGGCGCTGACGCCCGGCGCGCTCCGGGAGCTGAGGCCCGGCCAGACCCGGTACACGATGCTGCTCAACGAGGATGGCGGCATCATCGACGATCTGATGGTGACGCGATCTGTTTCCGAAGCCGACGACGGCCGGCTCCTGCTGGTGGTCAACGCCGCCCGCAAGCAGGTCGACCTGAGCCATATCGCCGACCGCCTGCCGCCGACGGTGGCGCTGCAGCCGGTCGAGGACTGCGCCCTGATCGCGCTACAGGGCCCGCGCGCGGCCGCCGTGATGGACCGCCATTGCCCGGAAGCGGGCGGGCTCGCCTTCCTGACCGCCACCGGCGCCGCCGTCGGCACCGTCGATTGCCATGTGGGCCGCTCCGGCTACACCGGCGAGGACGGATTCGAGATCTCGCTCGCCGCGGCCCATGCGGAGGAGGTCGCGCGCGCGCTCCTGGACGAGCCGGAGGTCGAGCTTATCGGGCTCGGCGCGCGGGACTCGCTGCGCCTCGAGGCCGGCCTCTGCCTGCACGGCCACGATATCGACGAGAGCACCACGCCGGTCGAGGCGGGATTGGCCTGGGTGATCGGAAAGCGGCGCCGCGCCGAGGGCGGCTTCCCCGGCGCCGCGCGGGTGCTGAGGCAGCTCGAGACAGGCCCCGACCGCATCAGGGTCGGGCTCAGGCCCGAGGGACGGGCGCCGGCGCGGGAGGGTGCCGGGCTCGAAGCCGCGGACGGCACGCCCATCGGCGCGGTGACCAGCGGCCTCTTTGGGCCGAGCGTCGGCGGCCCGATCGCCATGGGCTATGTGCGGCCGGAGTTTGCCGCGCCGGGAACGGCCATCTCGGTGCGCGTGCGCGGCAAGGCGCAGGGCGCGACCGTGCAGGCCCTGCCGTTCGTGGCGCACAGTTACGTCAAGTCGGTGCGTCCGTGAGGGCGTTTGGCAACAGGGGAAAGGGAGTGGACAGATGGCTGATGTGAAATACACCGAGGATCACGAGTATATCCGCCTCGACGGCGACGTCGCCGAGGTCGGCATCACCACCTATGCTCAGGAGCAGCTCGGCGATGTGGTTTATGTGGAGCTGCCGGAGACCGGCAAGGCGCTCTCCAAGGGCGACGAGGCGGCCGTCATCGAATCGGTAAAGGCGGCGGCCGAGCTCTACGCGCCGGTCGACGGCGAGGTTGTCGAGACCAACGGCGCGCTCGAGGAGAACCCGGCGCTGGTCAACGAGGACCCGGAGGGCGCCGCCTGGTTCATCAAGATCAAGGTCTCGGACGCCAGCGCCCTCGAGGGGCTGATGGACGCCGACGCCTATGCCAAGTTCGTGGAGGGGCTGGCCTGATGCGCTACCTGCCGCTGACGGACGCCGACCGCCAGGCCATGCTGGCCAGGATCGGCGTCCCTTCGATCGACGCGCTCTTTGCCGACATCCCGGAGGATGTGCGCCTGGAGGGCCTGCCGGACCTGCCGTTGCGGGCGGGGGAGCTGGAGGTCGAGCGGGATCTTTCGGCGCTTGCCAATCGGAACGTGGCGGCCGGTTCCGTGCCGTTCTTCGTCGGCTGCGGCGCTTACAAGCACCACGTGCCCGCCACCGTCGACCATCTGATCCAGCGCTCGGAGTTCCTGACCTCCTACACCCCCTATCAGCCCGAGGTATCCCAGGGCACGCTGCAATATCTGTTCGAGTTCCAGACGCAGGTGGCGCTGCTCACCGGCATGGAGGTGGCGAACGCCTCCATGTATGACGGCTCCACCGCCTGCGCCGAGGCCGTGCTCATGGCGCACCGCCTGACGCGGCGCTCAAAGGCCGTGCTCTCGGGCGGGCTGCATCCGCACTATCGCGCGGTGGTCGAGACGCTCTCCCACTTCTCGGGAGCCGAGCTGGCGATCCTGCCGCCCGATGCGCGGGCCGCGGAGGATCTGATCGCCGCCATCGACGGCGACACCTCCTGCGTGGTGGTGCAGACGCCGGACTTCTACGGCAACCTGCGGGACCTTTCGGCCATCGCGGCGGCGGCCCACGAGCAAGGGGCGCTGCTGATCGCGGTGGTCACCGAGATCGTGTCCCTCGGCGCCGTGCGCTCGCCCGGCGAGATGGGCGCCGACATCGTGGTCGCCGAGGGGCAGTCGATCGGCAACGGGCTCAACTTCGGCGGGCCCTATGTGGGGCTGTTCGCCACGCGGCAGAAATATCTGCGCCAGATGCCCGGCCGGGTCTGCGGCGAGACCGTCGACGCCGAGGGCAGGCGCGGCTTCGTGCTGACGCTCTCCACCCGCGAGCAGCATATCCGGCGCGAGAAGGCGACGAGCAACATCTGCACCAATTCGGGGCTCTGCTGCCTGGCCTTCACCGTGCACCTCTCGCTTCTCGGCGAGGCGGGCCTGCGGCGCCTGGCCCGCATCAACCACGCCAACGCCGTAAAGCTCGCCGATGCGCTGGCCTCGGTCGAGGGCGTCGAGCTGGTGACGCCGACCTTCTTCAACGAGTTCACCCTTCGCGTGCCCGGCAACGGCGCGGGCGTCGTCGACGCCTTGGCCGAGCAGGGCGTGCTCGGCGGCGTGCCCGTGGCGCGGCTGGAGCCGCAGGCCACGGACCTGCACGACCTCATCGTCGTCGCCGCCACCGAGGTGAACACGGACGCGGACCGCAGCGCCTACAGATCGGCGCTCCAGGAGGTGCTCTCATGATGAAGCGCGAAGGCCGCCCGACGGTGCCGCCGGCCGGCACGACCCAGACCGAGGTGCCCACCTTCAGCGGCAACCGGGCGTTGCAGATCGAGGAGCCGCTGATCTTCGAGATCGCCGGCACCGAGACCAGCGGCGTCGATCTGCCGGAGGTCGAGGCGGACGGCTCGCGCCTCGGCGCGCTCGCACGGCGCGAGACCATCGGCTTGGCCGGGCTGACGGAGCCCGAGACCATGCGCCACTATGTGCGCCTCAGCCAGAAGAACTACGCCATCGACGCCGGCCTCTACCCGCTCGGCTCCTGCACCATGAAGCACAACCCGCGCCTGAACGAGAAGATGGCGCGGTTGCCGGGCTTCGGCGACGTGCATCCGCTGCAGCCGGAGCAGACCGTGCAGGGCGCGCTCGCCCTGATCGAGCGGCTCGCGGCCTGGCTGATGGAGCTGACGGGCACGGCCGCCGTCGCCATGGCGCCCAAGGCCGGCGCCCACGGCGAGCTCTGCGGCATGACGGC
>JAKSBI010000038.1 GCA_022361215.1 Hyphomicrobiales bacterium
GCGCGACCGGGTCTATCAGGGCCAGGCCTACGAGTCCGTGCCCGTGGCCGTGCCGGCGCGAAACATCCCGCGCGGCGCCACCATCGCCGAGGAGGACATGCGCATTATTCGCATGGCCAAGCGGCGCATGCCCGCAGGGGCCGCCAGCGAGATGGGCGACATCGTCGGCATGGCGGCGAAACGGCAGCTCACCGCCGACCGTCCGGTGCGCCGCTCCGACCTGGAGCGCCCGAAACTGGTCCTGCGCAACAGCCTGGTGACTATCGTCTATCGCAGCCCCGGCCTGATGCTGAAGGCGCAGGGGCGTGCCCAGGCCGACGGCGCCGCGGGCGAGACGGTGAGCGTCCTCAACACCCAGTCGCGGCGGACGGTGCAGGCCCGGGTCGACGGTCCGGGCCTCGTCAGCATCGCGGCCGCCCCGGTCCCGGTGGTGCAGAGCCCGTCCGCGGCCGATCCGCTGGTGACCTCATCGCTTCAACGCCGGACATCGGCAGCCGCACGGGCCCCGAAGGCGACGGCCCCGCGGGGCTCGCATGGCCGTTAGCACGCTCACGCAGGACCGTCGCAACCGAACAGTGACCGATCGAGTTGAACCCATGCAGCGCTCGCGTTTTCTCCTGATTGCTCTCGCCGCCCTCGCCATGAGCGGGTGCAGCGCCGTCGACCGTCTCAAGTCCGTCGGCGAGGCGCCGAAGCTGACCGCCATCGCCAACCCGGTGACGCAGCCGGGCTACCGGCCCGTCAGCATGCCGATGCCGGCACCGGCGCCGGCGGTCTACAACTCCAACTCGCTCTGGCGCAGCGGCGCCCGCGCCTTCTTCAAGGACCAGCGCGCGGCCAAGGTGGGCGACATCCTCACGGTCATCGTCGAGATCACCGATAAGGCGGAGATCGAGAACGAGACCAACCGCGCCCGCGACAACGAGGAGAACGCCGGCCTGACCTCGCTCTCGGGCCTCGAGAAGAAGCTGGAGAAGATCCTGCCGGAAGGCGTCGACTTCTCGAAGATCGTCACCCTGAACAGCGACGCCAAGAGCGACGGCTCCGGCTCCATCGAGCGCGAGGAGGAGATCGCCACCAAGATCGCCGCGGTCGTCACCCAGGTGCTGCCCAACGGCAACATGGTGATCGAGGGCCGCCAGGAGATGCGCGTGAACTTCGAGATGCGCGAGCTGATCGTCGCCGGCGTCGTGCGCCCGGAAGACATCACGTCCGACAACACCATCCCGATCTCGAAGATCGCGGAGGCCCGCGTCTCCTACGGCGGCAAGGGCCAGATCACCGACGTGCAGCAACCGCGCTACGGCCAGCAGGTGCTCGACATCCTGCTGCCCTTCTGACGTCCGTCCCACTTGATGGAGATGACTGGCCCTGTCCCGCTGGGACAGGGCGGCGCGCGTCACGATGTACATCCGAGACCGGCAACATTCTACGCCACCCTCCACCGTCATTCCCGCGAAAGCGCAGTGGTGTCCGGAATTTGAGCGACGCCCATACCCAACCGTCGTCATTGCCGGGCTTGACCCATAGCTGTCCGGTTTAGAAATTCAGAAATTCGATAACCGGTTGATAAAGCTTAGAAATCTTGGATTTCTGGCGCTCTGGACACGGGACTAACAAGTTGAGGCATTTCAATCACTTAACACGCTTAACC
>JAKSBI010000079.1 GCA_022361215.1 Hyphomicrobiales bacterium
CGTCGTCGAACGCTTTCGGATTCTCCCTGATCCACTTGAGATCGTACACGGGGGTCTTCCCGGATTGACGGTAATGGGACGGAACAGTCGGATGAGCGCGAACCGTGGGTCGGCCGCGAACGCGGCTCCCGTATACGCGCTACGCCCCCCGCCGTCCAGAGTCGGACGGTCGCACTCGATTGTAAGTAAGGCCTCTAAACCGCCTCTTCGGCTTCCGCTTGGTTATCGGCCGCCTCGCGCTTCTTCTCCACGGCTCTGACGGCCAAGATCGATATCTCGTAAAGCAGCAGGGTCGGCAGGGCGAGACCGATCTGACTGACGGGATCGGGCGGCGTCAGGAACGCGGCGACGGCGAAGACGCCGACGATGGCGTATTTGCGCTTGGCCTTGAGCCCGTCGGACGTGGCGAGGCCGGCCCGCGCCAGCAGCGTCAGCACCACCGGGAGCTGGAAGCAGATCCCGAAGGCCAGGATCAGCGTCATGATCAGACCGAGATACTCGCTCACGCGGGCCGTGAGCTGGATCTGCACCTGCGCCCCCTCCCCCGTCTGCTGCATCGAAAGGAAGAAGATCATGGCCAGCGGCATCACCACGTAATAGACCAGCGCGCCGCCGAGCACGAACAGGATGGGCGTTGCCACGAGGAAGGGCGCGAAGGCACGGCGCTCGTTCTTGTAGAGGCCCGGCGCCACGAACATGTAGATCTGCGAGGCGATGATCGGAAACGCCAGGAAGATGGCGCCGAACAGCGCCAGCTTCAGCTCCGTGAAGAAGAACTCCTGCGGCGCCGTGTAGATCATCTCGATGCGCGTATCGCCACCCACCGCCTTTTTGTAGGGCCAGAGCAGGATGTTGTAGATGTCCTTGGCGAAATAGAAACAGACCAGGAAGGCCGCGAAAATCGCGCCGATGGCCCACATCAGCCGCTTGCGCAGCTCGATCAGGTGCTCGACCAGCGGCGCCTTCGAGGCGTCGATATCGTCCTGGCTCACGGCTTGGCCTCTGCCTCCGCCTTCGGCTCCGCTGGGGGAGCGTCACGGTCCGAGGCCTTGCTTTCGGTGGCCTCGGGCTTGGGCGACGCCTCGCCGGACCCGACGCCAGCCCCATCCTTGACGTCCTCGATCTCGCTCTTGAACTCGTCCGCCGTTTCGCGAAGCGGGTCGAAGCTTTCCGAGATCGTGCTCTTGATCTGGTTGACCGGGTTCAGGTTGCCGACGTCGTCCATCGTCGTGCGCAGCTCCTCAAGCTCGCTTTCGCGAAGCGCGTCGTCGAACTGCTCGCGGAACTCGTTGGCCGTGCGCCTTAGCTGACCGGCCGTGCGCCCGAGCGAGCGCAGCATGCGCGGCAGGTCCTTGGGGCCCACGACGATGATCGCCACGATTGCAATGATAAGGAGTTCGGTCCAACCGATATCCAACATGGAAACGCGTGCCTCTGCGGCACCAAGGCGTCAGACCCGGATCGGGACGCGTTGCGGGCAGCCAATCGTCACCGCCCGAAGGCCCCGCCCGGCGGCCGCGGCGTCAGCCGGTCTCGGCCTTGTTGCCCTGCGCGGTCTTGGCCGTATCCATGGCATCGGCCGCTTCGTGCTCGATCGACTTGACCGTTTCGGGTCCGCCCTGCGTGTCGTCCTCGGCGATGCCCTTCTTGAAGCTCTTGATGCCTTTTGCGACGTCGCCCATGAGCTCGGAAATCTTGCCGCGGCCAAACAGCAATACGAGCAGCACGACGACGATGAGGATCTGAATCCAGCTCGGCGCCATCCTTATTGTCTCCTGACTTCGTGGTACGCCTGATCACGTGAGGCGCACTATTGCAGAAAGGCCTACCCCCGGCAAGCAAGCCTCAAGCGATACGTTAAGGCCTATACGGACGTTGAATTCGCCCATTTCGCGGGGCCATTGGGCACCGGCTCGAAGACGAGCACGTCGGTGGTATCGATCTCGACGCCGATCTCGGTTCCGGGATCGGCCGCCTCCGACTCCCGAACCCGCGCCAGCAACGGCTCGTCCAGACCCTCCACGCCGATCTCCAGCAGCGCGAAGTCGCCCAGGAAGCGCGTGCCGAGCACGCGGCCGCTGCGGCCCTTCCCCGGGCTGACGATCCTGACGTCCCGCTGACGCAGGCAGACCAGCGCCTCGGCGCCCTCGGCCAAGCCGTTGGCGTCGAAGGTGCCCAGCGCCGTCTCGAGTCTGCCGTTCCCGACACGGCAGGCGATCTCGTTGAGATCGGAGAACATCCGTGCGGCATCGATATCCGCCGGCGCGTGATAGAGCGCCTCGGCCGTGCCGACCTGGATCAAGCGCCCGCTGCGCATCAGGGCGATACGATGGCCCATGCGCATGGCCTCCTCGGGCGCATGGGTCACGATCATGCAAGTCGCCCGGGTCTCGCGCAGAATGGCGAGGGTCTCCTCGCGCATGATCTCGCGCAGCCGGCTGTCGAGGCCGGAAAAGGGCTCGTCCATCAGCAGCACGCTCGGCCGCGGCACGATGGCGCGTGCCAGAGCGACCCGCTGCTGCTCACCGCCTGAGAGGATGTGGGGATAGTCGTCGGCGTAATGGCTGAGTCCGACCCGCTCGAGCGCCGCGCCCGCGGCCATGCGGACATCGGCGCGCGGCAGATCCTTCAGGCCGAAGGCCACGTTCTCGACGATCGTCAGGTGCGGGAAGAGCGCGAAGTCCTGAAACATCAATCCGACGCCGCGCCGCTCCGGCGGAACGAAGCGCTCGGGGCCGGCCACCTCCCACTCGTTCAGCAGAATGCGTCCGGA
>JAKSBI010000765.1 GCA_022361215.1 Hyphomicrobiales bacterium
GACGCGGTCGTGCTGGTCCGGCCCGGCGCTGCGCCGGTCCGCTGCCGGGTTGCAGAGGGCGATGCCGGGACGGCGGCCAAGCCGAGCTTCCCATGCGATGGCGACCTCGGCGCGGCCGAGCGGCAGATCTGCGGCAGCGCCACGCTCGCCGGTCTCGACCGTCGCTTGGCGGAGGCCTATGGCGACGCGAGCACGCGCCTGAGCGGGGCGGCGCAGCAGGCGCTCGTGCAGGGCCAGCGCCGCTGGCTCGCTGCGCGCAACCGCTGCAAGGCCGACGCGGCGTGCCTCGAAGCGCGCTATCGGGAGCGTCTCGCCGCGCTCGGCAAAGCGCCAGGGCAGGGCGGCGCATCGGGTGGCGCGATCGGCTATCCGCGGCCCGCGACGTCCTGGGGCGGCGTGGTGCGGTCCGGCCCCGGCCTGACGCACAAGCGCATCGGCAGCCTGCGGGAGCGCGCGGCCATTACGCTGCTGGGCGACACGGGCGTCGAGATGAACGGCTACAACTGGTTCAAGATCCGCTTCCGCCGCCGCGTCGGCTATCACTGGGGTGGCCTGATCTGCCCGAAAGGCGGCGCCATCCCCGGCACCTTCAAGGTGTGCGACTGATCGGGTGCGGGCCGCTGGCGGGTGGGGACTCAGCCGACGATCGGGTGCTGTGGTGCGATGTGCCGCGGGATGAGGCCCAGGACGCGGGGGTCGTCCTGGATTTGCTCGACCGTCTGGTAGGGCTCGAAGCCTGAGCGGCGATAGAGCGGGAGGGCGGCCGGGTGATCGAGGGTGCAGGTGTGGATCCAGACCCGGTCCGGCCGGAAGGTCCAGGCTCTTTGGATCGCGTGCGACAGGAGATAGGTGCCGAGCCTCCGGCCGGTGAACTCCGGCCTGATGCCGAAATAGGCGACCTCGATGTCGCCTGCGACGCGGCGGTCGAGCTCGGCATATCCGACCGGCTCTCCACCCAGATAGAGAACGTGCAGCTCCACCAGCGGATGCTGCAGGATGGCGCGGATCTCGTCGTCGGAGAGCTTCCGGCGGTCGCCCCATAGCCAGGGCTCGCCGATGGTGTTGTAGAGAAAGCGGTAGAAGGGCACGGTCGGCGTCTCGGCGCGGTCGATCCGCAGGTCTGCCTCCGGCGGCTCGGGGAGCGGGACCGACGGCGCCTGCCGCATCTCCAGCGACGTGACCTCGACCCGAAGCTTGCCGGCAGGCACCGCCGGCCGTTCCGCTGCCGTCATCGACGGTTCCTCTTCTCGATCCTATCCGCCCGGGCCCGCGGCATTTGTCCGCACAGTATGGCTCCGGTTCCGCTGGTCCAGCAAAATCGTATTGTCTATCGAGACACAAAGGGCGGTTTGTTGAGACGTAGCGGCTTGCGGAACCGGCACGGTGCGCCGAAACTCGGCGCCGTAAACCATCGGAGGGGCACATGATTCCGTTGACCGGCTATGCCGACCGCCTGTCGGTCCGGCCCGGGGAGACCATCGCCTTCAAGGTGAGCAGCACGGGCGATGCGCCCTACGAGGCGCGCCTGGTGCGGGTGATCTGCGCCGACCCCAATCCGGCGGGGCCCGGCATCCGGGAGGAGCCGGTGGAGGCCGACTTCGCCGGCAGCTATCCCTCGCGAGCGCAGCGGGCGCATCTGGGCTCCTATGTGCGCGTCGACGAGACCGCGCCGTTCGCGGCGCTGCCCAGCTTCACGCTGGTGGCGACGATCTGGCCGACCCTGCCGGGCCGCGGCGAGCAGGGCGTGATCTGCCGCTTCGACCCGGAGACCGGCCGGGGCTTCGGCCTTGCCCTCGGCGGGGACGGCCGCATCACGCTGATCCTCGGGGAAGGCGCGGGCAAGGCGCGCCGCTTCAGCCGGGGGGAGCCGCTGGAGCCGCGCACCTGGTATCGCGTCTGGGTGGCCTTCGACGGGAGCGACGGCCGGCTGATCGTCGGCTGCCTGCCCGTCGACACCACGCTCGGGCGCGGCGCGGCGGTGGTGGTCGAGCACTCCATCATGGGGGAGGCGGCGACGGATGCGGGCGGGCCGCTGCTGATCGGCGCCGTCGGCGGGGCACCCGCGACCGGGCATTTCAACGGCAAGATCGAGCGGCCGCAGGTCTTCGACGGCGTACTGCCGGCGGAGGAGATCGGGCGCGTGGCCGCGGGTGGCGAGGCGGCGGGCCTGGTGGCGCGCTGGGACTTCTCCCGGGAGATCTCCTCCACCAAGGTCGTGGACACCGGCCCGCACGGCCTCGACGGGCAGACCGTCAACATGCCGGCGCGAGCCATGACCGGCTCCAACTGGTCGGGCGGCGAGATGTGCTGGCGGCACGCGCCCGAGCAGTATGGCGCCATTCATTTCCACGACGACGATTTGCACGACTGCGGCTGGGAGACCGATTTCAGCTTCACCGTGCCGGAGGGCTTCCGCTCGGGCGTCTATGCCGCGCGGCTCACCTGCGGCGCGCACGAGGACACCATCCCCTTCGTGGTCTGCCCGCCCAGGGGCACGGGCCGGAGCGACCTCTGCGTGCTGATCTCCACCTTCACCTATACGGTCTACGGCAACCACGCCCGACCCGATTTCAGCGCGGCCTGGCAGGAGCGGGTCTCCGACTGGGAGGCCTTTCCCTGGAACCCGGCCGAGCACCGCGATTACGGCCTCTCGACCTACAACTTCCACAGCGACGGCAGCGGCATCTGCCACGCCTCCTGGCTGCGGCCCATGCTGACGCTGCGGTCCGGCTACATCACCTTCCCCGAGTCCCGGGGCGGGTCGGGCCTGCGCCATTTCCAGGCGGACAGCCACTTGCTGGCCTGGCTCGAGGCCAAGGGCTTCGACTTCGACGTGATCACGGATCTGGAGCTGCACGAGGAAGGCGCCAAGGCGCTGGCGCCCTATCGCACGCTGATGACCGGGTCGCATCCGGAGTATCACACCACCCGGACCCTCGATGCGCTGGAGACGTTCCGCGACCGGGGCGGCCGGTTCATGTATCTGGGCGGCAACGGGTTCTACTGGCGCGTGGCGCTGCATAAGGAAAAGCCCGGCGTGATCGAGATCCGCCGCGGCGAGGGCGGCATCCGGGCCTGGGCGGCGGAGCCGGGCGAGTACTACAACGCCTTCGACGGCGCCTATGGCGGCCTCTGGCGCCGCAACGGCCGGCCGCCGCAGCGCCTGGCGGGCGTTGGCTTCACGGCCCAGGGCATCTTCGAGGGCAACCACTACGAGCGCCGGCCCGAGGCCGACGACCCGCGCGTCAGATGGATGTTCGAGGGCATCGAGGACACGATCCTGGGCGATTTCGGCCTCTGCGGCGGCGGTGCGGCGGGCTTCGAGCTCGACCGCGCCGACCACAGGCTCGGCACACCCCGGCACGCGCTGGTGGTGGCGAGCTCCGCCGGCCATCGCCCCGAGGCCTTCGTGCTGGTGCCCGAGGAGATGCTGACCCACATCACCACCTGGGCCGGCAAGGCGCCGGAGAAGCTGGTGCGCGCCGATATCACGTTCTTCGAGGCGCCCAACAACGGGGCCGTGTTCTCCGTCGGCTCGATCACGTTTTGCGGCAGCCTGCCGCACAACGACTTCGACAACGCTATCTCGCGGCTGGTCGAGAACGTGCTGCGGCGCTTTCTCGACCCGGCGGCGGAATTCCCAATGCCCGGATGACGGTCGGCGGTTGGCGCCGGGCTACTTGAAGCGCTGGCGCAGCAGGCCGCTGAGCCAGTCGACCACGGTGACGGTCACCAGAATGACGAGCAGCAGCGCGGCCACCTGGCGATAATCCATCAGCCGGAGCGAGCCCATCAGCTCGGTGCCGATGCCGCCGGCGCCGACCATGCCCATGACCGTGGAGGCTCGGAAATTGTACTCCCAGCGGTACATGGCGACGTCGGCGAACTGCGGCACCACCTGCGGCAGGACGCCATGGGTCACGACCTGGAACGGGGCGGCGCCGGTGGCCCGCGCGGCCTCGATGGGGGCGGGATGGGCGTGCTCGATATATTCGGCGAAGAACTTGCCGACCATGCCGACCGAATGCAGGCCGAGCGCCAGCACGCCCGGCAGCATGCCGAAGCCGACGGCGGCCACGAACACGATCCCCAAGATCAGCTCGGGGATGGCGCGCAGCGCGTTCAGGACGGTGCGCGCGACGTGGTAGAGGGGCGTGCTCGGCGTGGTGTTGCGGGCCGCCAGGAAGGCCAGCGGCAGCGACAGCGCGATGGCCAGCGCCGTGCCCGCCACCGACATGGCGAGGGTGTCGGCCATGGGCTTGAGCCAGCGCTGCCAGCGGCTGAAGTCCGGCGGCAGCATCTCGGCGAACAGCGTGGCGATGGCGGGCAGCCCCTCGGCGAGGCGCGGCCCGTTCAGCAGCTCCGTGAGCCAGAAGCAGAGGATCAGGACCGCCAGCACGGCGGCCCCGATCAGAAGCGTGCGGCGCCGCGCCGTGCGCTCGGTGGCGAGCAGCGCCTCGATGCGCCGGCTCGGCTCTGCGTCTTTCAGGGCGGCGTCGGTCATGGCAGGGTCCCTCGCTTTAGGAGGACTTGTCCTTCATGACCTTCTTCCGGATGTCGCGGACGATGTCGTAGTCCTTGTCCGTGATGGCGGCGAAGCCGTCGGCCTTGAAGGGCTTCAGGACCTTCTTACCGTCGTCCGTGTCCTTCTTCAGCGCCACGAAAGCGGTCTTGATCTTGTCCTGCAGCTCGGGCTTCAGGTCCGTGCGCATGACCCAGGGGTACTGGGGCAGGGGGTCGGAGTAGGCCAGCACCTTGACCTTGGCTTTGTCGATCTTGCCGCGCTCGATCAGCGATTCGAAGATCGGCCGGCTGAGGCCGCCCACCTGGGCGTTGCCGCGCTCCACATTCTTGGCGACCGCGTCATGGGCGCCGGTGAAGTTCGACGTGTAGTCGGTGTCCGGCTCGATGCCCGCCTTCATCAGCGTGTATTTCGGCGCGAAATGGCTGGAGGTGGAGGCCTGGTCGCCGAAGGCCACCTGCAGGCCCTTGCCCTTCATGTCCGCGATCGAGGCGATGCCGGCCTCGGCGTTGGCGATGATCACGGACTGGTAGGTGGTGGCGCCGCGCTTCAGGCGCGCGGCAAACGGCAGGATGTCCAGGTCCTTGCCCGCCATGCGCTCCTTCGCCATGGTGTAGGAGACCGGGCCGAAATAGGCGAGGTCCAGCCGGCCGAAGCGCATGGCCTCGATCATGGACGAATAGTCGGTGGTCACGATCAGCTCGATCTGCTTGCCGAGCGTTGTCTCCAGATAGGCCTTGAGCGGCTGGTTGTCCTGGATGATGGTGGCGGCGTCCTCGTCGGGCAGCAGCGCCACCTTCAGCGTCGCCGGGTCGCGGTCCTGGCCGGCCTGCAGGGCCGGGGCGGCGGCGAGCAGCGCGAGCGCCGCCATGCCGCAGGCAAGGGCTTTGATCAGTCTCATCATCGGGCCTCCATCTCTTCCACGAGGGTTTCCAAGGGTTTGGGGGTGAGAACTTCGGTTTCAGCTTCATCCTGGTGCGCCGGGCCGGTCGGCTCGCCATAGATCCGTTCGAGGTCCGCGGCCGCGAGCTCCGAGGGCACGCCGTCGAAGACGATGGCGCCGTCGGCCAGGCCGATGATGCGGTCGGCGAACTCCCGGGCGAGCTCGAGCTGGTGCAGGCTGATGATGGCGGGAATGCCGTCGGCCTTGCAGATGCTGCGCAGGAGCTTCAGCACCCGGCGCGAGGTGGCCGGGTCGAGGGAGGCCACGGGCTCGTCGGCGAGCACCAGGCGCGGCTGCTGCGCCAGGGCGCGGGCGATGCCGACCCGCTGCTGCTGACCGCCGGAGAGCATGTCGCAGCGCGACAGCGCCCGGTCGAGCAGGCCGACGCGCGCGAGACAGTCGAGCGCCAGGCGGCGGTCGCGCTCCGGGAACGGAAACAGGGTGCGCCAGGCGGGGTAGTGGGCGAGCCGCCCGATCAGAACGTTCTGCAGCGCCGTCAGCCGCGCGATGAGCTGGTGCTGCTGGAAGATCATGGCCGTCTGGCGCCGGTGACGCCTGAGGGCGCCGCGCGCCTCCAGCGGGCCGATGCCGCTCACCGCGATGCCGCCCTCGGTCGGCCGCACCAGGTGATTGAGGGCGCGGAGCAGGGTGGACTTGCCGGCGCCCGAGGGGCCCAGGAGCACGGTGATCTGATCGGCGAAGAGCGAGAGCGACGCGGGCGCGAGACCGACGACGCCGTTCGGATAGCGGACGCCGACGCTGTCGAGCGTCAAGAGCGGAGTCCCTCGGTCGCCTCGTCCGTTCTGCCTCATGCCGCCTCTTGTTCGCGCGCTCGCTTCGGATGATGGATCAGCGGCCTAGCGCATCTCGATGACACGAATGTCAACGGAGCATGACAGATGTATAACGGTGCACAGGCGACGGCGGCTCGGACCGAGCGCTCAGGGCGCGCCTGCGTCGCGACTCAGAGGATCTGGCTCAGGAACTCTCTGGTGCGCGGGTCCTTGGCGTCGGTGAAGAAGGTCGCCGGCGGCCCGTGCTCCACGATCACGCCGCGGTCGGTGAAGTAGATGTGGTCGGCGACCTCGCGGGCGAAGCCCATCTCGTGGGTGACCAGGATGCAGGTCATGCCTTCGTCGGCCAGCTCCTTGATGGTGACCAGCACCTCCTTCACCGTTTCCGGGTCGAGCGCCGCGGTCACCTCGTCGAACAGCATGACGTCCGGGTTCATGGCCAGCGAGCGGGCGATGGCCACGCGCTGCTGCTGGCCGCCGGAGAGCTCGCCCGGATAGCTGTCCTCCTTGCCTTCCAGCCGCACCTTCTTGATCAGCAGGCGGGCGTGTTTCTCGACCTCCTCCTTGGGCTGCTTCAGCACGTGGATGGGCGCCATCATGACGTTCTCGATGGCGGTCTTGTGCGGGAACAGGTTGTACTGCTGGAACACCATGCCGACCTTCTTGCGCAGCTCCAGCTTGTTCAGGTCCGGGTCGTTGACCTCCTGGCCCTCCACCGTGATCGAGCCCTGCTGGATGTCGTTGAGGGCGTTGACGCAGCGGATCAGCGTGGATTTGCCGGACCCCGACGGGCCGATGATGCAGATCACCTCGCCTTTCATGACGTCGAGCGAGATGCCCTTCAGCACCTCCAGGTCGCCGAAGGACTTGTGCACGTCCTTGAGCGAGACCATGGGCTGGTCCGGGGTCCAGCCATTGCCGCCGGTCGCGGTTTGCTCGGTCATGTCCGGTCTCCCCTAGATCTTCACCGCGTAGCGCCGTTCGAGCCGGATCGACCAGCGCGCGATCGGGTAGGTGTAGACGAAGTGGATGAACAGCAGCAGGAAGTAGAAGGGCCCCAAGAGCTCGGGCCGGTCGCCCAGGGCGTTCAGCGCCTGCACCGTGTGGGTGACCGACTCCTCGACCCCCATGATCGAGCAGAGCGGCGTCGCCATGGCGAGGATGCAGTACCAGTTGATCCACGGCGGGATCATCCGCTTGACGCATTGCGGCAGGATGATCATCCACATGGTCTGGCGGCGGGTGAAGGCGAGACTCTCCGCCGACTCCCACTGACCCGAGGGGAGCGACTGCACGGCGCCGCGCACCACCTCCGAGATGTTGGCCATGATCGGCAGGGAGAAGCCGATCACCGCCTTCATCCAGTCGGGGATCGGAATGACCACGAAGCCCAGATCGATCTCGAAGGGGAACAGCAGCATGATGCAGAACA